>JANOUN010000601.1:0-9073 GCA_031416875.1 Planctomycetota bacterium
TCGCACCAGGAGTTCGTCCCGATACACCAAAGCCGTGAGCCGCAAGGCGCTGGCGGTCTGTTGATTTCGTGATTTTTGGGGCTCATGATCATACCAACCCGAAGCGCCAGCGAGGAATTCAGCCGTTTCTGCCTCGCTGGCGCTTCGGGTTGGTATTAAATCAACACCCCGCTGGCCGCGGGTAATTCGCTCACAAAAACCGGCGGTATTCAGACAGACTCCTGGCGTGCGAATATCCCGGATTCGACATTTACAGCAAGACCATCAAATGGCTCGGCCAACTCGGCAACCCGATGAATCACTGCATTGCCTTCTCATTCAGCCACTGTTTCAGGCATCGAACTTCTGGAACCTGACAGAATCTGCCGCCACGACGGGCGCGAAGACAGTAGCACCACCGCTCGGACTGCTCACGGTCGCAGCGCTCCTGCCGCAGTCATGGACTTTTGAACTCGTCGATTTGAATGTACGTGAAGTCACCGATCAGGAATGGAACAAAGCGGACGTGCTCTGTACAGGTGGCATGATCCCTCAACAGAGCGGCATCCTGGCGCTGATTGATCGAGCCAACCTCCAAGGCAAGTACATCGTTGTTGGTGGGCCGGATCCGACCAGTCAGCCAGACATCTACCACAACGCGGATGCTCGAGTCCTGGGTGAAGGTGAAGTCACCATTCCGATCTGGCTGGAGTCCTGGCGTCAGGGCAGGCCGTGCGGACTGTTTGAGACCGACGACAAGCCAGACGTGACTTTGTCGCCAGCGCCGCGATTCGATCTCGTCGAGTTCAGCAACTATCTGCAGGCGGGAATTCAGATTTCACGCGGATGTCCGTTCAACTGCGAATTCTGTGACATCATCGAATTGTATGGCCGTGTTCCGCGCAGCAAGTCGGTCCCGCAGGTGCTCGCTGAACTGGACCGACTGGTTGAACTCGGGTATCGTGGCTGGGTGGATATTTCGGACGACAACTTCATTGGCAACAAGAAATTTGTCAAAAAATTTCTGGTGGGACTTGAAGAATGGTGCAAGCGAAAAAACTACCCGTTCTATTTCACGACTGAAGCGTCGATGAATCTTGCCGACGACGAAGAGTTGTTGGCGATGATGCAACGAGTGGATTTTCGATTTGTCTTTATGGGCATCGAAACACCAGACCCGGACCTTCTGGCTGTGACTCAGAAGAAGGTGAATTCCATGAAGCCGATTGTGGAACGCGTGCATCAGGTTTACAAACATGGCATTTCAATTTCAGCTGGATTCATTCTGGGCTTCGACAACGAGAAACCGGGCATCGCGGATGCGATGATTGAATGTATCGAACAGTCCGGCATTATGGTCGCGATGGTCGGATTGCTCGTGGCTTTGCCCAACACTCAGTTGACTCGCCGGCTGATGAAGGAGGGTCGCATGATCGACAGCCATCATCAGTTGCTGCCGCCGTCGGAGAATGTCTATCGACTTGAAAACGCCGCCAGTATGGACAACACGACGGGTGGGCTCAACTACGTCACCACGCGAGATCGAGCGGACGTTTACGACGACTATCGACGCGTCGTGGCAACCGTGTATGAACCTGGACGATACATGCGACGCGTGATGCGGACGACGCGCATGCTGGTTCCGGAGCGGCGTCAGCAGCCGTCATTCGCCGAATGGAAGAAAATGGCGAAAGCGCTGATTCAGATCGCGTGGTGGATGACGAAGAATCCGCAGGTCCGCTGGCACTATTGGGGCAATACGATTCGCTCGATTTTCATGGGAATGAAGAAATTCGAATTCTGCCAGTCCCATATGGCCGCATTCATGCACCTCGGCAATCAGACGGCCCGCGTCGAAAAAGAGATGCAGATGGGCATCGATTTCGCGACGGACATCGCGACCTACCCCCGCAGCACCAAAGACCTGCCGCAGTCAAATCAGCCGCTGCTGCAGATTGCTGCCGTCACGTGCGGCGTGGATTCAAATTGAACTAGAGACTGCGTATGCGAGTGTTCCCTGTGGTCACTTCCATCACTTCCGTGATCATGATGTTTGCGGTGCTCGTGGCGAGTCCGCCGGATGGACCGGTTGTATCGACCGGACTGTTCAACTTCCCGATGCAGCGAATTGCACAGCTTCGGCTGCCACAGCTCCCGGCGGCTGGCGAACTTCCGCAGGGAACAGCCCCAGCGATTGCTCCCGCAGAACGGCCATTTCAGCGCGGAGAAATACGCGACCATGTGGCTCTGGTCACAGAACTCAATACGCGCTGGGACGAATCACGATTGTCCCTGGTGACGAGTTTCAATTTACCGACCGCACCAGCACGCGGCACTGTGATTATCGGTTCGTCTCCAGCAGAGGTCGCTGTGCAGAAATGGATCGATGAAGGCACGGCTTCCGGCCACCATGGAATCCTGTACGACAATCGTGATCGCGATCATTCGAATCTGAACCGGAACAAGTTTCCTCAACTGGCTTTCGTGGAATACGACGCCGCAGCACGGCAGCCCGATGCCGACTGGGGGCTGAAAATCGGTCAGGCATTTGATCTGCCCACTTTCGGCAACTCATCGACAGCGCAGGTGGGTTCGCCGTTCTGGCGGAGCAGTCCGCGACTGGTGATGTATGACGATCCGTTCACGAAAATCGTCTACAACGAATTCCTGAACAATCAGATGTACTGCTATCCGGAACACACCGATTTCGATCCCGAACACGGCGATGTCTATCCCGCCAACACGCCGTTCTGGGTTATTTCGCAAGGATCGTCCGGATCAGATCAGCCATTTATGGAAGCCATCGCGCTCACGCTGGCGGCGTTTCGCCCCGACGTCAAACAGAAACTTATTGAATCACGCTGGCTGATGCATGTCGTTCAAATGCTGCTGCGTCGCAGTCAGAAATCGGTTCAGACGGAAGACGACTACTATTCAGGCAAAGCGCATCCGGTCGTATTTCAGAGTTCGGAGCTGGATGTGTTACGAGTGATCCAGTTGGCTCACGATCTGACGATCGAGACTCTGCCGGCGATGGTTCGGATTCAGGTTGTGGAAGAAGACCTGGGCGTACCCGGTCGCGACTATTTTCATCCGCAAGCTGCCGAAAGACTTTTCGACACGCCTGCCGCCGTGGCACGCATCTATCGCACAACCGCATTTCGGCGCAGGATGGTCGTTGATGCCGGTAGCAGCGCAGACTTAAACGGGCGACCGCTGACGTTTCGCTGGTCGTCCTGCAGGGCGATCCGGAAAAAGTGCAGATTCGACCGCTCATGGCCAACGGGGCTCAGGCGGAGATCATTCTGCAATGGCACCCGAGGGCGAAAATCGCGGGCCTGGAAGGAATGGAAACGAACCGCGTGGACATTGGTGTGTTCGCGGACAACGGACAGACACCCTCGTTACCGGCCTTCGTGAGCTCTTTTACTTTGGCGAATGAAGACCGAACGTACGCCGACGGCCGCATTCAAGCAGTCGATTACGGAGCTGCGGGTGTCTGTGAACGCTACGTCGATCCATTGATTGACATTCCAAAACGCTGGCGGGACGAGTACCGATATTCACCCGCTTTTGAACTGCTCGGCTGGCAACGTACATCCCCCGGCGCTGAGACCCGGGAATTCGCCGCAGACGGCCGACTGATCGTCAAAAAGGACGAGGCCGGAACTCCGACTGACTACCGAAATGTCGCCTATGAATTTATTGTGGACGACCGGAAAGTACCTGTCCTGAAGGTTGTTGAATCGCCGTAGAACGACCACAGGCTTTGGAATCAATGCCACACTCGCGTGTGCGACAATCATTCCAAAGCCTGTGTCGGTGTCGGATCTGCAGGACAGCCTCCGGAACGGAGCAGTGATCCGTGTGCGGAGATGCTCTCTGCAACGGGATGTCCGTCAAAAGACGTCCAGGATGTAGTGCGAACCGCTATGGTATGGCTTCTCCGTCGGATAGAAGTTGTACCAGTTCTTGTTGTAGACCGGGATTCGCATGGAAGGCTCGTAGCGGTGGTACATGTTGTCGTACTGCTGCGGCTTCTGGAACGAATGCGGATAGTAAACGTACGGGTAATGGTAAAACCGCTGCCAGTCGGATGGCTGTCCCGGCGGAGCAGCTTCAACATGACGGACGCCTGTCGCCGCGGCGACTGCGATGATTGCAAACATAACGATTCGCTTCAGCATGCCGTGCTCCTCCTGTGACCCAACGGTTAAATTCGATCGCCGGGCTTGCTGGTCCCGTCGACCGATAGCGTCATGCCGGTGTCGTGGTTGACACCGGCACATGAATCTGGACGAAGTCTCGGCAAGACGGACCGATCAGTTCGACAGTCGAAACTGTCTCAAATCGCCCCCGGAAACAGACCAATGTCCGCAATGCCGAGACTCGTCAGATGATTTCAGATATTCCACTGACAAGGTTTTAGATCGGCGCGCAGACCCCCTTAGGATCAGCACTTTCGTCAGAATCGTTAAAATCAGCGCGTTGCACTTCAGCGGGCGCTGTTCTCATCGTTTAACCGCGTGGGCAACGCCCCGCGCGCAGGCATCCAGCTGGCGGCATTGTCAGAAGTCCCATCAGCCGCTGGGCGCTAGCGGTCTGTTGAGTAAATACCAACCCGAAGCGCCAGCGAGGCAGAAACGCTGAATTCCTCGCTGGCGCTTCGGGTTGGTATGACCATGAGCCGCAAAAACCACTAAATCAACAACCCGCTGGCCCACGGTTCTTTGGCAAAACCGGACGCTAGCGCGTTCCGGCTGACGGTTTTCTGACAGAGCGGTTACACGAGCCAATGCCGATCCCGTGCGGCATCATGGCAGCCGAAGAAACGGCGACCACCTCCGGCAGATCCTGCTGAAGAACCAGCGCACGGTCAGCGTCACACCCGGAGCACGGAATGGAAAAGTGTGTCACGTCTCCCCCGCTGGTGCATAGCAATTCTGAGTTGCCGACGGCATACTACAAACACTGCAGTTGTGTGCCCGACGAAAGAAAGCGGATCGGGTACGTACTCGATTTCCGGCCACTTTTCAGGAGCACTCGCATGTCCACAATTGTCGAAGCCACACACGTCTCCGCCCCGAAAATTCGTCAGACGGGCATCCTGATCGGCGACGAGTTTCGGTCGTCAGTCAGCGGAAAAACGTTCAAGACAGTAAATCCCGCCACGGAAGAATTGATCTGCGAAGTAGCGGAAGGTGATGCGGCCGACGTGGATCTTGCCGTGCATGCGGCGCGGGCAGCATTTGAAACCGGGCCCTGGTCACGCATGGACGCTCGTGATCGTGGTCGCTTACTGCACAAACTGGCAGATCTGGCTGAGCAGCATCTGGACGAACTTGCCGCTTTGGAAACGCTCGACAACGGCAAGCCCATCAACGATTCCCGCGCGGCCGATTTGCCGCTGGCCATCGATTGTCTGCGCTACTACGCGGGCTGGGCTGACAAGATTCACGGCGACACAATTCCAATTCGCGGTGATTATTTTTGTTATACGCGGCGAGAGCCGATCGGTGTCTGCGGCCAGATCATTCCGTGGAACTTCCCATTGTTGATGGTCGCGTGGAAGTGGGGTCCCGCACTGGCGACTGGAAACACCATCGTCATGAAACCTGCTGAACAAACGCCGCTCAGCTGCCTGCGGCTGGCCGAACTGGCGCTGGAAGCAGGATTTCCGCCTGGCGTGATCAATGTCGTCCCGGGATACGGCCCGACCGCTGGTGCGGCCCTGGTGAAACATCCGCAAGTCGACAAAATTGCGTTCACGGGTGAGGGCCTGACCGCAAAAATCATAATGCGCGAAGCGGCCGACACGCTGAAGCGGCTCACGTTTGAACTTGGCGGCAAAAGCCCGAACATCGTATTCGCCGATGCCGATCTGGATGCTGCCGCAGCGGGAGCGGAGTTTGGCTTATTCTTCAATCAAGGCCAGTGCTGCTGCGCAGGCAGTCGGCTCTTCGTTGAAGAATCGATTCACGACAAATTTGTCGAACGCATCGTCCAGCGCGCTCAACAACGCGTGCTGGGAAATCCGTTTGATGTGGAAACGGATCAGGGTCCACAAATCGATCAGGCTCAAGTCGATAAAATCATGAGCTACATTGATCGCGGTCAGTCACAGGGGGCCAACTGCGTCACCGGAGGCAAGCGACTCGGCCGACGTGGATTCTTCGTCGAACCAACCGTGTTTACCGACGTTTCCGACACGATGGATATTGCTCGTGAAGAAATCTTTGGCCCGGTCCTGAGTGTCCTGAAGTTCAAGAGTGCGGCAGAAGTGATCAAGCGTGCAAACGACACCTGCTACGGACTTGCTGCCGCCGTCTGGACGCGCGACGTGAAGAAAGCCCATCAGGTCGCGGCAAGTGTTCGAGCCGGGACGGTGTGGGTCAACTGCTACGACGTGTTCGATGCGGCCGCACCGTTCGGTGGTTTTAAAATGAGCGGCATTGGGCGGGAAATGGGCGAAGCAGGTCTTGCAGCCTATACCGAACTGAAGACCGTAACGATGAGCATGCGGTAAATCGGCAGTTCCGCAGGATGGACATTCATGTCCGTCGCACTGCCATGCAACGCTGTCGAAGCGAATGTACTACTGAGTACCCCTGACAAGACAGGTAGCTGGATTCGCAAGAATTCAGAAATAAGACAGGTAGCTGGATTCGCAAGAATTCAGAAATGGGGCTGAATTCTTGCGAATCCAGCTACGAAGAGCGGTTTTGTCAGGGGTTCTTAGGCGATTGAGATACACCGGCCAGCATGGCAAGTCCGTGCAGGGCCAGGCTGTCGATGAATGTGGCTCCGGCAAGATGGCGTACCAGTTGACGTCCTCCGCCTCCGGTGACCACAATCGCGGGAGAATCTGTTTGCCCGAATCGATGGACTGCGGCAGCAGTCAGCCGATCGACAAGTTCCCGCACGGCTCCCAACTGTCCGATGAACAGACCCGCCCGCATGGCGTCTTCGGTATTGCGTCCTGGAACTTCGGGAAGTTCTGCGGGTTCGTCATCGACGTCGAGCAGCGGCAATCGTGCGGTGTAGTCGTGCATCGCATATGCTGACAGTCGCAGTCCCGGAAGAATACTGCCGCCGCGAAAGGTCTGGTCCGCAGTCATCAGATCAACTGTCGTCGCTGTGCCGGAATCGACCACGATGACCGCGCGATTTGCGGCAGACAGCTGACCTGCGGCAAACACATTTAATAAACGGTCAATGCCGACTTTTGCAGGGACGTCCACTTCGACAGTGATTGGAATCTGTTGATAGCTGACAACCGCAGCAGGCCGGCATTCTGCCAACGGCCAGCCATCAATCAACTGATCTCGAGTCTCAGGATCACTGCCGGCAACGATTGCCCGCACACCAGGAGCAGGCAGATGCTGCGTCTGCCACCACGCCCTCAGTTCGTCCGCAACACTCGACATCTGATCCAGCGCACGCGCCACGATATTGACGGGGACAACGGAGTGATTCTGATTGACATGAAACACACCAAACTTCGCACGCGTGTTGCCGATATCAATCGCCAGGACGTTTGACGGGCGATTCATGGAAATCAGTTTTTCTCTGTGTGGATGATGGTGGGCCTGCGCGGCTGATCAGCCGCTGATCCCACCCTGCTTTGGGACGTCCTTCTTCGCGGCACGGGCAATCCAGGTTTCGGGATCCTCTTCAAACGCCGCCTTGCAGCCTGTGCAGCACACCCAATACGAGCGACCTTTCCAGGTGACTTCCATCGTGCCGAGTCCTTCGGAAATAATACACGTTTTTTCTGCGTAGCCGGCATCACTCACGGCAAACGATGTTCCTTCACGCTGCGTGGAAACTGTATCAAAGCGAGCGAAATCCGCTTTTCCCCGACGCTTGCTGACTTCCAGCAGGTAGCGATTGTTTTCCTGTTGAGCGAACGCAAGCTGCCAAAGTTCGCCGCTTTCGCTGCTTTCCGTTTGATTGAATTCCAGGCGAAAGACCCTGTGTAGTTTGTCGTCACTGCCGACAATTTCGTGGACAGGTTCCGTAAAGTCACCCGTGAATTGTCGTGTCATACCGGCCGGATCTGTCACTGTCATCGCGAACCTGTTCAGTTCTGAATCCCATGTCAGGCGGCCGGTCTTGATGTAGGGACTCTTGTCGGACTGAATCGTCAACGCCGGCTGTGCAGGATTGGAACGAAGATCCCAAACCCATTCGTGAATGTCGACAGCCTTAAAGTTTTCGTATTCCCGCCGCGTGGTGCCGCGCCATTGCCCGAGCAGAATCTGCAGCGGCTGCAGTTTGGCGATCACAGTCCGAATCTGCTTTTCCGGGTCCGATTTCGATCCAGTGCTTGTGGCATCCGTTGTTGAGCCCCCGACGGCATTCAGTGCGAGCGGCTTGAAGTCGAATTTCTCCTCCGATTTCGCAGCAGCACCAGATTTCGAGTTGTCTGCAGTCGTGGCTGGATCTGAAGTGGCTGGTTCAGCAGAGGCGGATGCTGCTTGCATGGGCGACTCTGTCGTGGACGAAGTGGACGGCTCATTACCACCGCAGCCGGCGAACATCAGGGTCATCCCCACTGCAACCGCGCAACGGAAGCCGGAGCTGCGTTCCTTCAGCTGATCAATGCTGCAACCAAACATCAAGTTTCTCCAAATCGAATCAAACGGCGGGTTTTGAATCCACTTCCAGCCCCGCTTCCTTCCAGCCACGAAAACCGCCGTCCATGGAGATAACATTGGTATAGCCCATCTGCTGCAGGTTGACAGCCGCCAATGCCGACCGATAACCGCCGCCACAGTACAGCACAATCGGAGCGGCGGTATCTGGAATCTTCTCTTCAATATCGCGCTCAATCACGCCCTTTCCGATATGCACTGCCCCAGGAATCCTGGCGGCACTGAATTCACTTTCTTCACGCACATCGACCAGCACAAACTGATCCCCGCGCTTGCGTCTGTCAACCACATCCGCAACTGTGCATTCCGTAATCTGCGGCCGCACGGCATCCACGATCCGTTCAAACCGCTCCCCATGTTTCTTAGCCATCACGTCTCCATTTCCAGTCTGAGTACACATGGCGAGCGGCAGGGCATTAGCCCAATGGCACTCGATT
>JANOUN010000602.1:0-2194 GCA_031416875.1 Planctomycetota bacterium
CAAAATTCATCCTGCAGGTGCTCAAGGAGGGTGTCGGACGCTTTATCGACGAAGCCGAGTTTCAGGCAGAATTGGTGGGTCTTCTGGAGGAAATCGACCGCTCGCCTCAAAGCCCTCGCCGCGCATCGGGCAAGGTGGTGGCTGTGGTCGGACTCAGCGGTGGCGCAGGGGCGACAACGATGACGCTGAATTGCGCCGTTGAGGCGGCGCGCATTCACAGCCGGGCCGCCCTGATCGATTTGAATCTTCGGAAGGGAGATCTTGCCCCGATGCTGAACGTCGCACCCGTGCATACGATTGCGGATTTCTGCAGACACATCTCGCGTATGGATGATGTGATGTTCAGGCAGTGCTTTGCCTCGCACGCCAGCGGCGTGCAGTTACTGGCGGCGCCGATTGCAGATCGTGAGATCGATGACGTGACTCCGGAACGCGTGCTGCGTCTGCTGATGCTGGCGCGGCAGCGATTTTCCACAGTCTGGGTCGACTTGAACGACTATTTTCAGCCGGAATCGGCAACGGTGTTGAAAGTTGCCGACCAGATTCTGTGTGTGATGCGTCAGGACTTTACATCGTTACAGCACGCTGCACGCTGCATGGGATACCTTGATTATCATGGAATTCCGCAGAACCGAGTTGCGTTCGTCATCGGGCGGTACGGACAATCGAAGTCGCTGGGATTGAAGGACGTTGAGTCCGCGCTGCGTTCGAAAGTGTTGACGACGATCCCGGATGACGCGGCCAGTACCAACGAGGCAACGAACTCGGGACAACCGGTCGTGTTGGTGCGTCCTCGATCCGCGGTTTCGAAGGCCATCAAATTAGTCACTGAAAAACTCATGGCATCCATGGGCTCGAACTCCTGATATGAAATAAAGATTTGCACCATGGCATTATGGAAATCGAAGAAACCCGAACCAAAGTCGCTGCCGCCCAGAACACAGGAGTCACTGCCCGCCGCTCAGGATGCCCATGAATTCACTGTGGATCATGCGTCAGCGATTCCAGGAAAGCTGGCGGGCGAACCGAACTTCGGCGACGCCCCTGCCATGGGTGCTGAAACCAAGTCGTTATCCGAGAGTGGTCGCTGGGAGACAACTCAGGAAGAATCTCAGCCACTCGAGAATCATGATTCACGTGCTGAACTGTTTCAGCGAATCCGCTCGGAACTTCATCGGCAGGTCCTGAGTAAGATTGATCTGTCTGCCATCGGCACCATGGGCGAACAGGAGTTGCGCGTCGAGTTGCGGATTGCGGCGGAGAGGTTACTCGCTCGTCGAAAGGATTTGCTCAATAACCAGGAGCGTGATCAGATCATTGGCGAGGTGTTGGACGAAGCGTTTGGTCTGGGGCCACTTGAGGCCCTGTTCAAAGACGAGACGATTTCGGACATCCTCATCAACGGACCAAAAACGATTTATGTCGAACGCGCGGGGCGGCTCACATTAAGCAAAGTGAAATTCATTGACGACAATCACCTGCTGCGAATCATCCAGCGGATTGTCAGCAGTGTCGGGCGTCGGGTGGATGAGACGAGTCCGATGGTGGATGCCCGACTGCCCGATGGCAGTCGCCTGAACGCCGTGATTCCACCACTCGCCGTGGACGGCCCCCTGGTTTCCATTCGTCGCTTCGGCTCTAAACCCCTGGGCATCAAAGATTTGTTGCGCCTGGACGCGCTGCGCCCAGAGATGGTGGAGTTTCTCGCCGCCTGTGTCGAAGCCCGAGCCAACATTTTGATCTCAGGCGGCACAGGAAGCGGCAAGACCACATTGCTGAATGCCATGTCAAGTTTTATCCCGGCAGATGAGCGACTGGCGACCATTGAAGACGCCGCAGAATTGCAGTTGCAGCAACCGCATGTGGCGCGGATGGAGACGCGTCCGGCCAATGTCGAAGGGAACGGGGAGGTCACCACGCGTGATCTGGTGAAGAACGCCCTGCGTATGCGGCCTGACAGAATTGTCGTTGGAGAATGCCGTGGAGCCGAGGCTCTGGACATGCTGCAGGCAATGAATACCGGCCACGACGGAAGTCTCACGACCATTCATGCAAACACGCCGCGGGATGCGATTGGTCGCCTGGAAATGATGGAGGTATGGCTGGCTTTGATCTGCCGATGTGGACGATTCGGCGTCAGATTGCCTCGGCGATCAATATCGTCGTGCAGACGGCACGCTTGATCGGTGGTCCT
>JANOUN010000603.1:0-3637 GCA_031416875.1 Planctomycetota bacterium
GCTCGGCAAGCAGGACCTACTTTGATGAACGTTCATGAACGCGAACTAGAATTCCAATTGCAATGGCGAAAAGTTTTTTTGCAACAGGCGACGTTCGCCAGTGGTACGTTGTTCGGCGAGGGGCTCGGACATGAATGTCCAAGGTACATTCATCAGTTCACTTTGCCGCCAACTCTGGTCACACTTCTTTATGAGTTCGAAGCTCCCGTTTTGTTCGTAGTCCCGCCTTCAGGCGGAAATTGATCCTGCCCCGCCGCGAAAAGTCAGCCAATTTTCCGGCTAAAGCCGAGACTACAAGCGAATCTCGAACAGTCGAATTTGATGCTTCATTGAACACCGTGCGCAGTCTGATCAACAACAAATGTCTCACCCCGCCCCTGCCCCTCGTTCCGGTTTCGAAAACCAGCTGGAACAAAATCTGAAACGTCTGATCGTGGCGGGGCAGGGTGTGTTGTTGGCGGTTTCTGGTGGCCGCGACAGCATGGCGCTGCTGCATGGGATGACGAGGCTTCGCGGCGTTCTGGAAATTCCTCACATCGTCGTCGCCCATCTGGATCACGGACTGCGTGGTGAGGCAGGGCGGCAAGATGCAGAACTTGTCCGATCTGTCTGTACTTCGCTCGATGTGCAGGTAGTCATTGCGGAATGTGGGGCAGGGCAGCTTGAGCGAGCGTCGCGTGGAAGTCTTGAAGAAGCGGCTCGGATCGCCCGCTATGAATTCCTGCAAATCACGGCACTGCAGCACGGGACACTGTTGATTGCGACTGCTCATCATGCTGCCGACCAGGCAGAAACGGTGCTGCACAATATCCTGCGCGGCACCGGCCTGCGCGGGTTGCGAGGCATTCCGGAACGACGACGGTTAGGCGACTCTGTTGAACTCATTCGACCCATGCTGACGATTCGCGATGACGCGATCACGGAGTATATTCAATTGCACAACATTGCGTTTGCGTCGGATGTGACCAACCGTGACGGCAGGTTTACCCGCAATCGAATCCGCCATGAGTTGCTGCCTCAGCTGGCGGCCGAATTCAATCCAGGCGTGCAGGATTCCATCGTGCGGCTGGCTGAGCAGACTCAGGAGTTGCTGCAGAGTCTCGACGCCGTGGCAGAATTATTGCTCGCCGAAGCCGTCCTTGAACGGACACCCGCACACTGCCGACTGGACGTACGCAGGTTGACTCAACAGGCACTGCCAGTTGTCCGCCACGCTCTGACGGTGTTGTGGATTCAGCAAAACTGGTCTCGCAGAGACATGAGTCGCGAACACTGGAATCGCCTCGCCGCGATGGTGCTTGATCCGCCGCCGTTATCGATCGATTTTCCCGGCAGAATCCGCGCCGAATTACGCGGCAACCTGCTCGCACTGCAACGGAAGTGAATGTCGATCGTGCGAAGCTCTATGCAAACCAGAAACGAAACGCTCCAGGCTTCCGGTCGGCCCCATCCGGCTCCGGGGACTGTCGTTTTAATCGTTTAACGGCAAGCCGCAGGCGTCGTTGCCGCGTTTCGCCTGCGCCTCGCCGTTAAACGAATTTTCTGACACTGTAGAAGTAAAACGACAGTCCCCAAGGTCGGTGGGGAACAACGGACGACATCGATTCTCGCAACCCAAAGGTGAGCGGCGGGCTTCAGCCCGCTGGTATGCGATTCCTGCACGACCTGGAATCGCAAAGTACCGGGAAGCTGACGCATCCCGCTCGCCATAGACTGTAGGCCGGACCAAGCGAAGCGTAGTTCCGGCAATAGCCAGACACCTGCCGGAACTCACTCCGTTCGGTCCGGCCTACCGAAATCCGCGACTGCACCCTCCGACAGTATTGCGGCCTACAGAGTTCTCGTTTCCTGCTGCGACTGGTGCCGATCGATTGGAAATCATGTCGGACTGTGGTTAGCATGCCTCACCTGTTGTCCGGATTTCCGGCAGGACTGAGTGTTTTTGGTGCGTCCGGCCTTCGGTCGCGTGTTCAAATGACCCTCAGGTTTTGTGGCATTTTACCTGTGATCGAAGCAGGATTCGTTTTCGCCAGGCGGCGACGCAGTCCGATCCTTCAGTCTCGTATCGTGGCCTGAATTCAAATCATTCACCCTGGAGAATTTTGTAATGGCGGAACCGAACCCTGGCCAATCCTCAGAAGCAGGCCAGAAAATGGTCTTCTGGGGATGTTTTATCGCTCTTGTCACAACCTCCTTTGCATTCGTCAGTCGCATCACCCTGTGCAACGTCCGATTTGGGAGTGAATTCAACCTGGACTCCGTCAAGGTCGGGGAACTGATCGGTGCAGGGATTTGGCCGTTTGCGATTTCGATCATCCTGTTCAGCCTTGTCATTGACCGCATCGGCTACAAGATTGCGATGTTGTTTTCGTTTGTCAGCTTCGCCGTTTACCTCACGCTGGCCTGCATGGCTTACGCGAAGGTCCATGGCGCTGAAGGCGAGGCGTTGGTAGCAGCTCAAAAAGCCGGTTACGACCTGATGTATCTCGCCAGCATTGTTCTGGCACTTGGTAACGGCACGGTGGAAGCGTTCATCAATCCCGTCGTTGCCACAATGTTTAACAAAGAGAAGACCAAGTGGCTGAATATCCTGCACGCTGGCTGGCCGGGTGGCCTCGTCTTCTGCGGGCTGGCCACAATCGCGCTGGAAGACACTCTGAAAAACGGCGACTGGCGCATTGTTGTCGGCCTGGTCGCGATTCCTGCCGTCGTCTACCTGCTGCTGCTGATTGGCGCAAAGTTTCCGAAGAGCGAGCAGGAAGCTGCCGGGGTTTCTTATCGCGAAATGCTGGGTGAGTTTGGTGCCTTTGGCGCTCTCGTGGGTTTTGGGTTGATCCTGATGCAGCTCAGCGAAGTGTTTGGCTGGAATGAAGGAAATAACAAATACATTGCGCCCGTCCTCGCCGGGCTGCTGACTCTTGCCTTTGGCGCGTATACGCGGAGCTTTGGGCGCCCCATTATGGCATTCCTGATCATCATCATGATGCCTTTGGCCACGACGGAAATCGGAACTGACTCCTGGATCAGCGGTCTGATGGAAGAGCCTATGAAAGCCGCCGGACGAAATGCGGTTTGGGTGCTTGTTTACACATCGGCGATCATGATGGTTTTGCGATTTTTTGCCGGACCCATTGTTCACAGTCTCTCGCCAATCGGCTTGCTGATCTGCAGTTCCATCCTCGCCATCGCCGGGCTTTTTGCATTGTCAAAATGTGCCGCTGCGGAACTGCCTATGATCTTTGCTGCAGCGACGCTTTACGGCTTTGGAAAAACATTCTTCTGGCCGACCATGCTGGGTGTGACTGCTGAACAGTGTCCGAAAGGTGGCGCACTGACCCTGAATGCCATTTCGGGCATCGGCATGATTGCGGTCGGCGTTCTTGGCACACCATTCATCGGTTATGTGCAAGCGCAGACAGCCAGTGTCGATCTGAAAGAAAATTCTGCCGCAGTTGCAGAGGCAGTCATCGTGGACAAGGAATTCATGGGGATCAGTTATCAGGCCATTGATCCGGATAAAGAAAAGACGGTGACAGACGAGGCAGGTCTGGCGGCATTGAAGAATGCAAAGAAGAGCGGAAGTTTCGAAGCGTTGGGCAAGATGGTGATGTTCCCGGCGTTTATGCTGACGTGCTAT
>JANOUN010000604.1:0-3778 GCA_031416875.1 Planctomycetota bacterium
CCACGATCGTGCGCTGGCCTGGCCATGTCGAGGCAGGCACGGCCAGTGACTATGTCAGCGGGTTTGAAGACTGGATGCCGACGATGCTTGATGCAATTGGTGCGGGACCACACGTTCCTTTTGCGACCGATGGCCTCAGCCTGCTTCCATTGCTGACTGGCAAGAATCAGCCCCCGCGACCATTTCTGTATCGCGAATTCCCAGGCTACGGCGGTCAACAGACGATTCGCGTCGGTGACTGGAAAGCGGTGCGGCAGGCAATGAATCGCGGGAACATCAATGTGGAATTGTATCACATCGCTGCGGATATCGGTGAACAACACAACGTTGCCAATGAACACGCGGATGTTGTTGAGCAACTGACGAAACGCATGGCCGAGGAGCATCGACCGTCGGATATTTTTCCGCTGCGTCCTTTCGATCAGCCGGCTTTGAATAATCGATCGGAGAAGAAACAGTAGTCTATATTCTTTGTCGCAAACCCCTTTGTTTATGGGATCAAAAGCGGCACTGGGTGCGGTCGCGATTGATCGTTAAAGTAGGTCCTTTCTGCCGGAAAGGACTTTCGCCGCAAGGCGAACCGCCATGGGTCGTACATCCGCTCCACGTCGCCGCGTGGCCGTGCTTTCGACCGCGACGCGTCGCTGGTCGCGGCGTAGCCGCGACGTCCTGCTCGGCAAGCAGGACCTACCGAAATCGGCGACTGCACCCAGCGGCACTGGGCTCGGATTTTCTGCTTAATGTTGCTCCGTAATCCTGTTACACCCGGAGATCGATGAACGTTTGCATTGATGTTGACGGAGGCCCAAAATGAATAGCGTCACAGTTGGCAGTGCCGGGAAATCCAGTGGGCTCACCGTGGATCGACGAGGGCATCACATTCAAAGGCATCAGGCGGCAGGGCTTGCGCAACTGTTTGGTCCGGACAGCGATCCGCTGATCCGCGTTGGTCGGCGTGGCTGGATGTTGCGGGCCGGTCTGACTGGTGTTGCGGGGTTGTCGTTACCGGCGCTGCTTCAATCTCGTGCTGAAAGCGGACAGGAGCCAACCAGCACACGAGCGACGTCGGTGAATCAGATCTGGCTTTCCGGTGGTCCCAGCCAGATCGATATGTGGGACATGAAGCCGGACATGCCTGCGGAGATTCGCGGCCCGTTCAAGCCGATTTCAACCAGCGTTCCGGGAATTCAAATTTGCGAACATATGCCGTTACAAGCGGCGATGATGGACAAGTTTGCCATCATTCGCTCCATGGACGCCACGGCCAGTAACCACACGCCAATCACGTTTCAGGCCGCCAATCCCAAAGCGCAGCGCACAGAAATCGGACGGCAGGGAGGAGGTTATCCGTCGATGGGTTCAGTGGCTGCGAAGTTTCGGGGAGCTAACCATCCCGGGATGCCGCCTTTTGTCGCATTGGCGAACAGCATGGTGGCCGACGTCTATGGTGCTGGTGATCTCGGGCAACAATATGCACCGCTGGACGGGATGCGTGTGGCCGGAAAATTTTCACTGCCTAAAGGAGTCGAAGTGCCGCGTCTGCAGGATCGTGATCAACTGCGACGTGAACTGGATCATTTTCGCCGGCGCGTCGATTCATCGGTTGGATTTCAGCAGCAGGACCGTTACACCCAGGAAGCGTTCAATCTTGTACTCGGTGGCGCGGCGCAGAAGGCGTTCGATCTGAGTGACGAACCTGAAGCCGTTCGCAACCGTTATGGTCGTGATTCATTCGGTGATAAAGCCTTGCTGGCCCGTCGGCTGGTGGACGCAGGGGTGACGTTTATCACGATGAGCGATGCATGGGGGCACTGGGATCATCACGGCGACGAAGTTCAATGGGGTGGTATCGTCAAGGGTTTGACTCCGATGCTGCCGGTTCTGGATCCCGGTTCGCATTGGATCAATCCTTCAGGTCGCCCTGTCCCGCTGGTTGAAACCGGGCATCCGATTGCAGAACTGGTTTGACGATGTGAATATGTGAATTCATGACTTCCTTGCCATTGAATCGAAATGTACTGAGTCTGATAATTCATGGCACGATTTCCTCGCACACTGTCCGCAGGGGCTGGGGGCTGGTGGCATGCTCAATTCTTTTGGAAACAATCTGCGACAGCGAGGAAACTTCTCGCGGAGGGAGTTATTGCAGGCCGGTGGGTTAAGTGCCCTCGGGTTAACGTCCGCCCATTTGTCGCTGTTGCGAGCAAGCACAACGAACGATGCGGGTACGGCAAAGCGGCGGCAGAATTCGTGCGTGTTCTTGTTTCTGTTTGGCGGGCCGAGTCAGATAGATCTCTGGGACATGAAGCCGAATGCCTCGGCGGAGATTCGCGGTGAATTTCATCCGATCGCCACCAAGATCCCTGGCATTCAGATCTGCGAACATCTGCCCCGGCTGGCTCAACAGATGGACAAGGTTTGCCTGCTGCGTTCGATGCAGCACAAGATGAACGTCCACGGACCGGCCTGTAGTGAAGTCTTCAGTGGTCGCCCCTATCATTCGGCTCCGATCACGGATCAAGCGACACCGGAGGACTGGCCATCGCTGAGCGCCATGACGATGCGGTATGGGAATTCCCAAACCGGATTGCCGCCGTCTGTCGTGTTGCCGTGGTATCTGCAGTTTCCCGGTCAGGGCGCTCGGATTGCCGGTCAGACAGGCGGACGCATGGGAGAACGTCATGATGCAATGCTGATCCAGGGGGCTGGCGATGGCGAGTTTCAGATCGATGGACTTGCGTCAGACGACACCGTCTCGCTCGCGCGGATTGAGAACCGGCGCCGATTGTCTGAACAGCTTCAATTGGAGAATCCTCAGCTGTCGTATTCGAAAAAGCTTGTGAATGACATCGATCGGCATCGCGATCGTGCGTTCTCCTTGCTGCAACACAAGGCGGGCGAAATCCTTGACCTCGAGCGTGAAACGGCGACGCTGCGTGATGCCTACGGTCGCACATCAGTCGGGCAAAGTCTGCTCATGGCGCGGCGGCTGATTGAGGCGGGTGTTTCACTCGTGACTGTCAACTGGGAAGATGAAACAAAGATTTCAGGAACGAATACCTGCTGGGACACTCACGAGGACAATTTCAACAAACTCAGGACGCTGCTTTGCCCGATGTTCGACCAGGCGTTTCCCGCTTTCCTGCAGGATCTGGATGCCCATGGCTTATTGGAGACAACGCTGGTCGTGGCCGTCGGTGAGTTTGGTCGGACGCCGAAACTCGGACAATTCACTCAAAGTTCGAATACAAAAAAATCCGGTCGCGGCCACTGGCCTCATGCCTTCACCGCATTGCTGGCCGGCGGTGGCGTCCGCGGGGGACAGGTTTATGGCAGCACGGATCGACATGCAGGGTTTGTAACCGACAGCCCGGTCTCGCCAGCCGACCTGTCGGCCACGATTCTGTATCATCTGGGTGTGGATCACACTCAGGAATACGTCTCGAACAATCAAGGCTTGCGTCATCGCCTGAGCGACGGAAGTCCCGTCAAGAATCTGGGCTAGTGCTCTTTCAACAATGAAACGAGGGGTTGTGGCTTGGAAAAGGGGTCAGGAACCAATAGTGCGCAGCACCCTTCGGGCCATTTGGCTATTGGTTATCGCGGTAGGGACCGCTGTTGCCTGCGGCCCCCCGCACAGATCCGTTCTTGAAGAATTACCTCATACGGCTCCTACCTTGAGTCGGGCGCGAAAGCGTTCGTTGGGATATGGATGGGTGACTCGGGGACGAGGAAGATGCAGACGCACAAGGCGCTGCATGCGCTCCCATGTCCAGCC
>JANOUN010000605.1:0-4969 GCA_031416875.1 Planctomycetota bacterium
CGGCACGGCATCCCGGCCGCGGTTTGCAGATTCCTGTTCGGTCGTTCCACATAGACTTCACACGCATGACAAGCCTGAAAGCCAGACTGACGAAAGCCAAAGCACAGCTGTTCGGTACGGCGACGAAAGATATCATCGTACCGTTCGAGTTGCCATGCGACTGCGGTCATCGCGTCACCGGGATTCGGCGAGCGTCTTACCAGATCGCGACCTGCACTGCGTGTGAGGCCCGAATTTATGTGCTGCCTGTCAACGTTTATCCAGCCACAAAACGCATACGCAGTGAAGTTCTGGACGGTTCTGTCACCAGTCGCCTGAGCGTGGTTGTGCGGGATCTAGTCGTGGGTGAACCGGAATCGCAGTCCTCCGCAAAGCCTGCCACGTCTCCGGGAAAACGCCGATCCGGACTGCCTGGCCTCACTGAGACATCTCCTGCGGAGAGTGATTCATCAGAGGGCGAAAGAGTTGCAGGGAAGCGTTCCCGAAAATCAAACACTCCAACAAAGATTTCGCCGACGGCGGCAGCACTTGTGGCCGAACAAATTCTTGTCGAAGGACCGATCGTCCGCGTTCCTCGCCCAGGTCTGGCTGTGGTCATGGGCCGGGTCTTTACTCCATTTCGGCTGCTGATGCTGAGCGCCGCAGTGCTCGTCACGGTCACCGGCTGGTGGATTCTGACACAGCGTCGCATGGAAGAGGCCCGTAAGACATGGCGACGCGAAATGGATGTTGCCGAACAAGCCCTGGAAGACAAAGATCTGGTGGCGCTGCATGATTCTCTTTCTGGAGCTGTGGCTGCGGCAAAGACTCTGCAACGCGACGACGCGGAATCGCGTCGAGCCGCTTCGTTGTTGCTGCAGACACAGGCCGTGCAGAATCTGAGTTCCACCGACTTAATTTCAATGCTTTCCGGGTGTGTTTCTGACGACGGGACTCTGAATCCGGAAAAAGCAACCAACGCTGCAGAATCGCTCAGCGGAAAATGGTTCGTTTTTGAGTGTTCATTGCTTCGGGACGAAAACGGACTGCAGGCTGACCTGCCTCTGATTGTGGATTCTGTCCCGGTGACGATCACGATTTCATCCGATTTACTGCAACGCGCCCTGACGGCACTGCCGCAATCTCCTCTGATGTTTGCGGCCTCCGTAGAATTCTGCCGCGTTGCCGACAGCGGGCAGGAGTTTCAGATCCAGCTCAGCAGCAATTCATTGACGCTCATTACGACCCCATATCATGCCGCTCAACTGGGTTTTACCGCCGAGAACTCGCCAGGCTTGAATACTCTGCTTGAACGACAGGCTGAGTTTCTGAAGTCTGCGTCCGCCGGAGAGGACAGCCATTGATGAACTTTGCAATTCTGAAGTCGGCTCTGCTCGTGTTACTGCTGGTGCAATCTGCCATTTCGCTGGGGCAATCCATCACGATTCAGGATTTGCTGGCGGATAAGGAACAATGGCCAACTTACGCTGCCGACGGCCGAAAGTTCCAGTTTGAAGGCCGGTTTGAAGGTCGTTCGGCCAATACAATCAAGATCATCAAATTCGATATCAGCTGCAAACTTCCGTCGAACGGCACGTTTCCGGACGGGATCAGGAGCGGCCAGCGAATCGAACTGATCGGACGATTCCTGTCTGAGAACGAGAAACTGATTTTCGTTGTCTCGCGAATTCTGATCAAGGATACGGACATTGACAGGCTACGTTCGCGCATCAAGGATATTCCCGCTGACCAGCCTGCAAAACTGCTGGATCTGGCAGCGGAGTATCAGGTCGATGCGGAGTTTTACAACGATTCCGCGCTGAAGGCTGAGATCGCTGCCGTACGGACCGACAGTCTTTCGCGCCTTCGCCGCATGGCTCGCGGCGACGTTACAAAACTGCGTGAGCTTCTGCGACAGAGCACATCGCTTGGCGTCAAGCCGGAATTGATCCAAACGCTTCAGTTCGAATCAATCTATGCGGCATCGAAAGAACCAAACGCAAACGTCGATGCTTTAATCGCAGAAATGAAGATGTCCTGCGAAGGTTGGGATCGACTCGTGCCGCCAATTTCGGAACGTCTGAAACTGGAATTCACAAGAGACGCGGTGGCCACGTTTGGTGAGGCTCAGGAAGCAGACCGACGCGGCCTGCATCGTTTGCTGTACAAGTCACTGCGATTGCGTCAGATTCAGTCGATGGTCAAAACGGATGGAAGCAACGGCCTCGAAATCTCCAAACTGGTTCGCACGGAGTTTGGCAATGTCGATCCGCTGGCGGCCGACTTCGAAGAACGTGAGGTTCAATTTCGACTGACACAAATCGCAATGCTTTCACGGACAGATCTCAAAGGACTCACGGAATTGCTGACCAGACTCAATCGCGCCGCGCAGGTGCCGGATGCCGTTCGCGACTGGTTGCGCGCTCAGGAGCGAAAATTCGGTACATCGAATCTGGCGGGACTGCTGCGCACGGCGGATGAGTACCTGTTTGTGGCCGACCTGCTGCAGTCAGCCGAATATCAACGGCAAGGCGTGGAACTGTTGAAGCAGGCATGGACCAGTGCCAGTGAGTCCGCGCCAACCGACGCAGATCAGATTGCCGATCGCCTGCAACGGCTCGGCTGGGAACGTCTCAACAACAAGTGGATGACAAACGCTCAAATGAATTCGCTGCCAAAGGATGACGTACAGCTCGCGATTCGTGAAGGTCGAGTTGTGCGTGGAATGAGCATGCAGCAGGTCGTGCAGACACTGGGGCAGCCCACGAAAATCTCGCGAATCGCATCGCGGAAGTCTGTGTGCGAAATGTGGAGCTACGAAGCGGAAGGTTCTGCCGATATGGTGATCCGTTTTCGCCGCAGTCTGATCGATGAGACAACCACCTCGAGCATCGTCGAAGACGTCTCCCGCATCCCCGCGCGGCGAAGGCAATAGGTCGGCGAGCGTTACGATGTCCGTCCATCGCTGCGTTGCAGTGAAGAAGTCCGACAACTCCGTCAGAGGTTATGCGTCGCCTGGAATTCCCTGCGATCTTTGGCGATGAACCCTATTTGCGTTTCGCCGGCCATCGCGTGTCGCGGTTTTGACCTCGAAATTCCATGAGTTGCCAGCCGGTGATGGTGTCGCCCTCAAGGATGCCCTGAAAGGTCATCGGAACCTCATTGCCGCCAAACTTCTGGATCACATCGAAAGAGATCTTGTTGCCGTCTGTGACTGGATCCAGAATGACTTCGGTGACCGGATCAGCATTACCTCGCTGCGTCTGCAGCAATCCGCTCAGTTTGCCGTTGTCCAGTTTCATCGTGAGAGTTGAATTCACTGCCGTACGGCCGAATCGCCGTTCCCAGGTCCAGCTTCCGGTGGGATCAACACTGGCCGATGCGTCAAATCCGGGGAACAGTTCGACAGTTTCCGGTTTGATCGCAGCGGCTTCTGCGATCAGATCGACGGTCGGCTGCTCTACGCCAGGATAGTCACGCCAGACCCAGCGCAGCATCAGTGGCAGCATCGCGCCTCCATGATCGTCCGAATGACCACCGTCGCCGAAGACATACGCGCAGTCGTATTCCTGCTCAACCAGCGCAGCCACCATCTTCTGATTCTGAATATGCCAGTCGCGTTCAAGATTGTCCGGATTACGCAGGTCGTTGACTCCGTCCTGAAGGAAGATGCGAATCGGCTTTCTTTCTGAAAGACGAATCAGGTCCGGATAAGCATGGCCTCCGTGAATGTCCGTGAAACTGCCAATCATGCTGATGACGTTCCGAAACGCATCAGGCCGATGCCAGGCAACCGTGAATGCACAGATCGCTCCGCTGCTCGCTCCTCCGATCGCGCGACCGGCAGGATCCTGCGTCAGGTTGTACCGTGCACCAACTTCCGGCAGCATTTCGTCGATGATAAACCGAGCATATCTGTCGTCGAGGACATCATATTCACGGTCCCGGTTATCCGGGTTCCCGGTGCCGATCCTGTCGGGGAATTCCGTGCCTCGGTGGCCCGGCGTAATAAAGATTCCGATCGTCACCGGGATCTGTTTTTTGGCAATCAGATTCTCCAGCACGTTCGGGACGCGAAGCGCACCGTTGGGATTCGTCGCCCGTGCACCGTCCTGGAAGACGAGGACACAGGCTTCCTGCCTGGGATCATATTGAACCGGAACAAAGACCCAGTACTGGCGCGTCGTGTTTTCGATGATACTGCTCTGATACAGAAACGGGCCTTCGAGCTGACCCTGCGGCACGTCGTCCTGTTTCAGCGAGTCCGCAGACAGCGGATAATGAATTTCCGGCGTCGGTTCCCGCCGACTGGGGCGAGTCACATCCTGCGCACTCGCCGAAGCCACACACGTCACGATCGCCAGGATTGAGATTGTCCCGATCAACAGGCGTTGCATTTGAATTGCTCCCGACGAGTTGTTGAAAAAGGTGTCTGGAATTCTCCTGCATCAGGTTCGTGCGGTGTATTCTGATGCCTCCAAAGCTCCAGACACCTTTCTCAACGCGATTCGTTTCAATCTCGTACGATAACCGGCTGAATTCTTCAGTCAACGATTTGTCGAAGAAGCGGTACAAGAATCCGCTCACTCGGCGCGTGCGGAATACTGTCTTTTGCGAAGCGCAGTCCCAACCTGCGGCTCCTGAAGCTCTACAACCACCATTGTATGGATCTCCAGCTTTGGTACGGTCACAGTCACGCCATCAGCCGTCTTTGTCAACGGGAGTTCTTTTCCCTCAGGCTGCTGTGTGACACGAGTCACCGCATAATCCGCATTGAAGGCAATCTGAATGTCGTGGATCGGGACGGTCTCTTCCCGCAGGGGAACATCGTCAATCGGCAAGGCATGGTGCGCGGTGGTATTCAGGTCATTGAAGAGATGCACAATCAGACGTGAGCCGGTCTCGGTCGATTGCCGCATGATCGTGCTGTGGATGCACATGGGGGCAGTCACCTGGATGGGAGGTGCCTCATTCGCAGCCCAAATGATGG
>JANOUN010000606.1:0-4165 GCA_031416875.1 Planctomycetota bacterium
GAGGGCACACTGGTGTTGTGCCTGGTGAAATTCTGGACTCCGATTGCCTGGCCTTGGTATGCACCGATTGGCGCAGCTGCGACAATCTCGTTCGGTTTGATCGCCTCCATGGCATTTGATTCTGACCGGGATGCGGCAGGCAACGGCGTTCGATAGAATCCAGTACAGACAGCGTGCATCATCCAACCGAAATTCATACACATGAAATATCTGTTTCTTCTCCTCCTGTTCTCACTTTCGCCGAGCGTGTTTGCTCAGTCGCATTCAGAGATCCCGTTGCGTAAACCTGAAGCCGTCGGCATGGATGCTGCTCCACTGAATTTGATTGACGACATCGTTCAGGAAGGGCTGGAACAGGACAAGATGCCCGGGTGCGTCGTGATTGTCGGTCGCCGTGAAGGGATTGCGTTTCGTCGCGCTTACGGGTTTCGCCAGTTGCAGCCTGAAAAAATAGTGATGACGGTGAATACGGTGTTTGATCTGGCGTCGCTCACAAAGCCCATCGCAACGGCGACCAGTGTGATGGCGCTCATTCAACAGGGCAAACTGGATCCAAATGCCACCGTGGCCACGTATCTGCCTGAGTTTGCTCAGAACGGCAAAGAAACAATCACCATTCGCCATCTGCTGACGCACACAGGCGGACTCATTGCTGACAACTCAATGAGCGATTATGAAAATGGAGGCGACGAAGCTTTTGCCAGAATCTACGGACTCAGGCCAACAGCCGCCCCCGGTGAAAGTTTCACCTACAGCGACGTCGGCTATATCGTTCTCGGGCAGGTTGTGAAGACTGTCAGCGGTAAGAATGTGCATGAGTTCTCTCAGGAACAGATTTTCCATCCGTTGCACATGCAGGAAACCGGTTACTTGCCAAACGCTGAACTCAAGGCTCGCGCAGCCGTGACGGAACAGCGGGAAGGATACTGGATGCAGGGTGAAGTTCACGATCCGCGGGCGTTTGCTCTGAACGGCATCGCTGGCCATGCCGGCCTGTTCTCCACGGCAGACGACCTTGCCCGCTATGCCACGATGATGCTTGGCGGCGGGCGGCTGAACGACGTGCAGATTCTGGATCAGCCGACTTATCAGCTGATGACCACGGCCGTTGAGATTCCGCGCGGGCGGCGGGCCCTCGGTTGGGACGTGAAGACAGGATATTCATCGAATCGCAGCGACCTGATGTCGTCGCAGGCATTCGGACATGGCGGGTTCACGGGCACCGGAATCTGGATTGACCCCGTGCAGAATCTGTATGTCATTTT
Source organism: Planctomycetota bacterium (assembly GCA_031416875.1). Lineage (GTDB taxonomy): Bacteria > Planctomycetota > Planctomycetia > Planctomycetales > Planctomycetaceae > SXXK01. The sequence goes on from JANOUN010000606.1 coordinate 1,266, forward strand.
TCTGTCGAACCGCGTTCATCCGGACGGCAAAGGCCTTGTGAATCCACTCATCGGTCGCATCGGAACAATCGCAAGTGCTGCGATTGTCCAGACGACGGATCGTGAAGTTCGCCCGGCACCTGAAGTCAATGTGCTCAATGGAATCGATGTTCTGCAGCGAAGCGGCTTTGCGACACTCAAGGGCCACAACGTTGGACTGATCACAAATCAAACGGGGCTGAATCGTGATGGCGTCAGCACGATTCGCCTGATGCACGAGGCCGATGGTGTCACGCTGAAAACTCTCTTCAGTCCCGAACACGGACTGGAAGGCAAACTGGATATCCCGAAAATCGGCGATCAGCAGGACGCCGCGACGGGACTGAAAGTCTTCAGTCTGTACGGCGAGACACGAGTTCCGACGGCGGACAGTCTGGAAGGGATCGACACATTGGTCTTCGATATTCAGGACATTGGCTGCCGCTTCTACACGTACGTTTCAACGATGGGAAACGCCATGAAAGCGGCGGGCGAACATCAGATTCGGTTCGTCGTGCTGGATCGCGTCAATCCGATCAGTGGTGTCGATGTGCAGGGGCCGGTCCTGGACGAAGGCGATGAATCCTTTGTGGGTTTTCACTCATTGCCTGTGCGACATGGCATGACGGCCGGTGAACTGGCGTCGATGTTTCGTGCTGAACTGAAGCTGGATGTGGATCTGGAGATCATTCAGGTCGAGGGCTGGAAGAGAAATCAAATGTTCGATCAGACGGGACTCTTGTGGACCAATCCATCGCCCAACATGCGCAGTCTGACTCAGGCGATTCTGTATCCCGGCGTGGGACTGCTTGAAATCACGAACGTGTCGGTTGGACGCGGAACGGATACACCGTTTGAGGTGGTCGGCGCGCCATGGATCGAGGCCCGCCAATTCGCCGCGCATCTGAACAACGCGGGGTTGGGCGGAGTTCGATTCGTGCCCGTGCGTTTTGTTCCTGCTTCGTCGAAATACACCAACGAAACCTGCAACGGTGTGAACATTATTGTCACAGATCGAGCCAGATTTCACCCGCTTTCAACCGGCATCCAGCTCATGTGCAGCCTGAAAGCATTGCACGGCGAAGAGTGGGACAGGAAAAACCTCAACACACTTCTCTGCAGCCGTAAGACCGTCGAAGCGGTCGAAGCGGGCCGCAGCGTGAATGATATTGAACCGTTATGGGCGGAAGAATTAGCTCGATTCCTGAACAGGCGTCGCAGGTTCTTACGTTACGAATAGCTGATGCATCAGCTGGTCCTCAGAAATTCTGCCTTTCCTTCAACAAAGCCTCTCAGACATCGGCATCCGCACCGGGGCGGGTCTTTTTCCGCAGTTGATTTGCGCGGCGGAAATCTGCAAACACATGCGTCGCCAGCAATGCGGCTTCCATCGAAAATTCTTCGACTCGACTGCGAAAAAAAGCCAATGCGCCCGTTGCAGGAATCGCAACCGCCAATCCCTGCAACGTCGTGACGAGGGCTTTGTAAACACCAGGTGCCAGTTCCGAGATCTGCGGATTGGCTTTCATTTCAAATTCCATGAATGCCTGAATCATGCCCCAGACGGTGCCCATCAGGCCCAGCATCGGAGCGAGCGTACTGATCACCGAGAGATGTTCGATGCGACGATAGCAGCGCGCTGAATGTTCGGCAGCGGCATCTTCCATCGCTTTCTCGATGGCGGTGTAACCCAATTGACTCTCCTGCAACCCCGCAAACAATAATCGTCCCAGGAACCCCGGCTGCTTTTCACACAACTTCGTTGCTTCCGGCAATTTGCGTTCGGCTAAGAGCTTATGGACTTCTTCGGCCAGCCCCGGAGTGATGAACGTAGCGCGACGGATGGTGAGAAGAAAGTCAACAATCAATGCCACCATCAGAAAGCTGAGGAAAATGATCACGTAGCCGATCATGCCGCCTGCGGCCAGCATTTCGCTTGGACTGAGCATCGACTCCGTCGTTGTCGCGGCTGCTTCGTCGGCGTAGACGAACGTCGGAAGATTTGCGCACAGGAAAACCGTGAAGAACGCAAGCCGTGCTTTTGCCAATGTTCCGGGGCGTGATTGTTCGATCTGTGAGAATTGCATCGCAACAATCCATTGCCGCAGGAATCCCTTAACTGTACGTCGGTGCATTGCCGAATCGGGATTATAGTTGGATTGCAGTTTCCTGCCCAGATTTGCCCAACGAATCTTTCCCAGGGACAAGGATGAATTCGGAATGACTCATTTATGGACTTCGCCGCCGCTGATATCCCTGACGCCAGACACGAATCGTACCGGCTGTTGATTGAGCCCGGGATGTGGAGTGTGCTGCATGAAAACTCCTGTCTTATTCGGGAATTGGTCAACATGCGATCCGAACTGAAGCCAGGATCGTACTGCATAAATTGGCTCACGACAGCCTGGATATCTTGCGATGATGCGACCATACGGCTACAGTTCCTGCCGTGAACGGACGAAACATCGTCATTCATCGCCGCCGTAGCTCAGTTGGCAGAGCGACGCTTTCGTAAAGCGTAGGTCGAAGGTTCAAGTCCTTTCGGCGGCTTGCAGAAAACACAGGGGAAACCGGGTCAAACCGGTTTCCCCTGTTTCGTTTGAAGTCACTCACAATGTTTGAGTGATCGCTCCTGCGACCGCAAAAAATCTCACGGGAGCCTGTAAGCACAAAAAACGGCTCAACGACAAATGAAGTACGCGGCACATTAAAGTCGATGTGACTGCGATTCATCCTGAAAGGATGCCAGAAATTAGCCGGTGGTCGCCGACAGGCGCACCACCGGTCAATGAAACAAGGACACACGCCTGGGTGGCACTGTCGATGAAGACCGAAACGCTGTGCCACTGGCTCTGCCAGTGCATTTGGGTGTGTAAATATTC
>JANOUN010000607.1:0-9033 GCA_031416875.1 Planctomycetota bacterium
GTCAGACGCATGTTCCCATGTCAGACGAGGGTTTTTCTGCAACTTGAATGCTTTGTGACATGCAAGGACGTTTAACCTTTAGCCCAGCGACGCGAGCGCATGGTCACCCATCAGTCAACGTTTCTGAACAACCATGCAACAATGACAGCCGTTCGCGAATGATCGCCGGCTGAAAGGCTATTCATCAAGGAAGTTCGGAGCGGAAATGTTCTCATCGTCCTCTGCATCCCCATCCGTTTCGTCTTCGAGCGTCAGCAGGTCATCGGATTCCAGGTCGTCCAGCGCCTGTTCCAGCGCGACTGCATCCTCCGCCGGATCGAGCATCTGTTCGTCGGTGAGTTCCGTCAGCTCCGGAGGTTCGACTTCTTCGTGACGTGACTCGCCGCCTGCGTCATCATTGGCTTCGTTGCGACCACGCAGGATCAAACGAATGGGGACTTCCTGAAACGGAGTGACTTCTCGCAGAAAACCCAGCAAATAACGTTTCCATGATTCGTCCAGCAGCGCGGGTTCGTTGCACTTGAGCACAATCGTGGGCGGGGCGCCGGCGACTTGCGACGCGAAGAAAATCTTGGGGCGGCGGTTGGATCGAATGTGTGGTGGGTTTTTGTCGATCGCCATCCGAACCGCTTTATTCAGTCGTCCAGTACTGATTCGGGCATTGGCCTGCTTGTACACAGACCTTGCGAGATTCAACAGTTTGCGAACGTTCTTTCCGTCTTTGGCGGTGATGATCGCGATTGGAACATGTCGCATGGAAACGAACGCGGTGGTGAGGTATTTCGACCATTTGTCGGTCGTCATGTCCTGTTCCAGAGCGCGGTCCCATTTGTTGATGACAAAGATGCATGGCTTGTAATGTTCGCTGATTTCTTCGACCAGCTGCTTATCGACCTTTGAGATCGTCTCTGTCGCATCGAAAAACATCAGCACCAGATCCGAACGACGAATACTCCGCTGGGCTCGAACAAGTCCGTAGAATTCGATGTCGTTCGCAAGGCTCTTTTTCTTGCGCACGCCGGGCGTGTCGATTGCGACAAACGCTTTGCCGTCGACTTCGAATCGAATGTCGATACTGTCGCGTGTGGTGCCTGCGATTTCGCTGACGATCACACGTTCGCTTTGCGCCAGTTGGTTGATAAACGTGCTCTTGCCCACATTTCTGCGTCCCACAACCGCGATTCGCATATCCGCGGGCTTGAGCAGTTGATCGCCTTCTGCCGTTTCTGTCGCAGCAGCTGCGGGGAGGAGTTCGACAATCTTTTCAACCAGTTCATAACGATTCCGGTTGGCTTTGACGCTGGTCGTAATGATGGGTACGTCGCAGAGTTGCAGATACGACGCAGCTTCAAGGTCCAGTTTCGTCGAATCGCATTTATTGACGACCAACAGCGTCGGTTTGCTCATACGTCGCAGCCGGTCTGCGACTTGTTCGTCGAGCGGAGTGAGTCCGGCTTTGGCATCGACCACGAACAGCATCAGGTCGCATTCGTCAAGTCCGGTCTGGATCTGACGCTCGATGTCTGCAGACAGATCATCACTGTCGACGATACCGATGCCGCCCGTATCGACAAGTTCGAAGTAGCGATCATGCTTGTGCATGATCCATGTGACGCGATCACGGGTGACCCCGGCGGTCGGATCAACAACGGAAATCAGCCGCTCTGCCAGCCAGTTCAGCAGCGAGCTTTTTCCGACATTGGGGCGACCGACGATCGCCACTTTCGGAATTCCCATGATGCTGTGCCTTCAGTTCTGACGAGATCGACGTTCGAATTTCAACTGTGTTCGTTTCAGGACAAGGTATCGAGATGTCATTCCAGGTTCATTCGAGCACGGGCCAATCCTTGCGATTTTCCGGAGAACGCGGCAGTTTTGGGCGTGTTTTCGCAGGCGCCGCCGCTTGCCCACTCGCAATTCAGATTACGCTCATCCGGAATCAACACCTTAGGGCAGTATTCTTCAGTCGCCCCGAGCTGACATCACCACGCGGTTGCCAGGTAAATCTCTGTCGGCGGAGCGACTGAGCTACGTCGGCGATGTCGCTCCGTCGACTCGCATTCCGGTGGCCAGCCTTGGCAAAAACAACGCCGCACGGCGGTAACCATCTGTCGTCCGGGATTGCATCACCACGCGGTTCCCCGAGAAATCTCAGTCGGCGGAGCGACTGAGCTACGTAGGCGATGTCGCTCCGTCGACTCGCATTCCGGTGGCCAGCCTTTGCAAAAACAACGCCGCACGGCGGTAACCATCAGTCGTCCGGGATGGCATCACCACGCGGTTGCCAGGGAAATCTCAGTCGGCGGAGCGCCTGAGCTACGAGAGAAAACTGAGTTGCCGGGCATCAACCTGGCTGGAAAGCGACTACACTGACCGTTGTCGTGGCAATCTTGTGTTTCCATGCTTTTCAAATGAGTCAGTGAATGCGTCCTCCGATTCTTGATCGCGAAGAATATATCGAACAGGCGTATTTCTTTCGCGTGTATCGCGAACGGCTTCAGGAAAATGTGCCGTCACAGGAAATCCTGCAGACCATTCAGGAAGAAATCCTGGCGACCACAAAATTGCCGATGGCGATCGATTTTCTGCGGACGGAGATCCTGCACAGTGGTCGCATCAGTGACGCCATGCATCGGTTGCCCCATTATTTTGCCCCATTTCAGACGTTTGTCATACAGCGAGCGGAAGATGATGAATCCCGCTTCGAACAGGTTATTGCGCTAAAAATTCTGGAAAGTGAAGCCGCCTATCGGTCTCGTACCCCAACCCCATCCGGTCTGTTCGTGTACCAGTTTGAGTGCATTGCCCGAAACCGCCTGGGTTACGCAGAAGGCCTGAGAGCGATGGCGAACGACCCATTGTATTCCGACGACTGGACGCGATGGATTGTGCGTCTGAGCAACGAGCTTGGCAGCCAGGAACTGTCTGAAGTTGTTTATCTGGCGTCTCAGCATTTCCACAATCGTCGCACAACACGCGGCACGCAGAAGCCGGTCGAGCCCGAGGTGAACGCCACCCCCGCTTCGAAAATGCTCTTCGGTGATCAGGAAGGCCGCATCGCCAAGGCGAACATCGGACGCGATCCGTTGTTCTTTTTCGCAGCCCTGCAGCGTCAATTGGACTATCCCGCGGTGCCTCGGTCTCAGCGTGCTGATGACACTCAGAAACTGCCCGCATTTCTGGAGGCTCGCCTCAATAAACTGGAACAGCGACTGAAAATCGTGGAGATGGAATCCAAAGGTGGCATCGATCTGAATCAGTTCTACAGGAAACCGGACGAAAACGATGCTGAGTGACTACCGTAGGCTGGGACAAGCATTGGCTCGTTTAACCGCGTGCCCAGCGGGCCGCGATTGTTCTATTTGAAATTTCGTATTTGAGATTTGAGATTTGAAATACGAAGCGCGGGGCGTTGCCCACGCGGTTAAACGAATTGGCCATCCGCTACCGCGCGCGGTATAGGATAATACGCCGCTACGGCTGCGGTGCGAAGGTGATTATCTCAGCGGCATCAGCGGCGTTCCAAACACGTACGGAGCCATCTTCGCCGCCGGAAACGACCAGTTTGCCATCGGGTGTCGTGGCGGCGCGATAGACGTAATCCGTGTTGCCTTTGAATTCCCGCGCCGGCTGGCCATTGCTGGCCGTATGGAAGAACACTCGCTTGTCGCCACTGCTGCTCACAAACAGATCCTGCAGACCGACAAACTGCAGCGACGTCACCTGCCGCGTGTACGTCGCAATCGTCCGAGACTGCTCACCCGTTTCCACGTTCCAGACCTTGATGGCATTGTCTGCACCAGCACTCGCAAGCGCTGTGCCGTCACCTTTCCATGACACGTCCATGACATGATGCGTGTGACCTTCGAACGCTCGCACGAATTCTCCGCTGGCGACGTTAAACACTTTTACAAATTTGTCGGCGGCCGCAGATGCCAGAAACTTGCCGTCCGCAGAGAATTCAAGCCCATACACGGTATCACTGTGCGCATCCGGAAACTCTCGCACCAGCGTTGCGTCGGCGACATTCCAGATTGTCAGCTGCCCCGAGCGAGACGCTTCTCCGCCACCTGCCGCAAGCATACTGCCGTCCGGTGAGAACGCCAATGAAACGACTCGATCAACAAAGACCGATTCGCCGCCGTCTTCGGAACCGCCTAATGCCGCCGTCATCTGCCATTCAGGAAACGCGGATCGTGCGACGATTCTGTTATCCGCCGTTGCCATCAGTACGGTCGTGGCAGCGGTTTTCATGCTGGCTGCGGTTAGACCAGGTTGTGTGCCGGGAAGAACATCAATCGCTGCGCCATCCACGGCGTTCCAGACTCGCAGTGTGCCGGAAGCATCGGCGGTGACGGCATACCGTCCGTCACCGACCATTCCTGCAAATACAGACATGACTGCCGCTGCGGCCGGAGCTTTGCGTTCTTCCACAACAGCATTTGCCGCGGTCGCTTCGGCCGTTGCGGCTTCGTGCTGCTGCCTTCGCTCGACGCCCCGTTGTTCGGCTCGTGCGATCGCCTGCGTGGCAAAATCAACAGACTTCTTAGCGATGTTGAGATCCGAGTCTGACTTCGCGAGGACGTCCTTTGCGGCAGCCTCCGCCTTTTCGGCTTCCGTGACCGCGGTCTTCAGAGCGGCATCTTCTGGCGCAGCCGCAAGAGCTGTCTTTGCCGCTGCGGTCGCGGCCACTGCCGCATCGAATTTTGTTTTAGCCTCCGCTTGTGGCGGGGTAAATTTCTCGACTTCCGCTTTGGCCTTGGTTTCCGCTTCCTTCTGAGCGACGACTTCCTTGTCGTTTTCGTCAATCTGTCCCTTAAGCACGTTGACGCGCGCATCCAGAATCGCTTTCCTCTGTTCGGCCTGCTTCAGATGCCGCTGAGCGTTCAGGTCCGCCGTCAGGACAGCGATCTGCTTCGCATCTTTGGGTGACCACAGTGATGCCGTACTGTCGGCCAGCACAAAGACGGCTCGATCGGTAGCTGAGTTCAATTCCAGTGCCGTAATGTCCGCAGGCGAATCGAAGCGGTTCACCGGAGTCGCATCTTCGACCTTCCAGTTCTGCACAGTCCGCGTTCCGGCGACAGTGAGGAGCACGGAACCGTGCCCGCTGATTTTTTGAATCGCGCCGGCGTCGGACTTGATTTCTGCAGCGATCGCGACGATTCCTGTGTCCGCGGCTATGCTCAGTAATCGCACGCTGCCGTCAGCTAAAAGTGCGGCGATTCTGCCACCGGTCAACTCACCGCTGAGTGCCGTGACAGCAGCAGGCAATGGCTCGGACCTGTGCGCAATCTGTAAGTCGGCATTGCGAACCACGACGATCTTTGCATCCGCCGTGGCGGCAACAATCCATTTTGGTTCCGCCTGAAAAAGGCTGAGCGCCGAAACCGCCTGCCCGTCGAGCGGCACGGTTCCTCGTTCGGCTCCTGTGAGTGAATTTGCGACGACGAGCCCTTTCGATGCGACGGCCATGGCAATCTCCAGACCATCTCCAGTCGCTGTCCATGTCTGCACATCGGCCGGGATTGGCCATGATCCTGCGATATTGTTCACATTCCGTCGCCATAGTTTGACGTTGCGATAACCGGACGTAGCGATCATCGGTTCGGTCGGATGAAAGGCAATTGCATGCACATAATCGCGATGAGCTATTCCCGCCGGGCCGGCACTGCCGGAAGAAATGATCGCCGGATCAACCAGGGATCCGAACACATCTCGGCGCGACATGTCATAGATCGTGACATGATTGCCTCGTCCGGCGGCAACGAACCGTCCGGCGTTGTCGATATCCAGTGAGTAAACTCCATGTAATCGCGGATTGATGGGCTGCCAGTTCATGGCTTTGGCCGATGTCACCGCGCCGGCCCTGGCCCCTTCGATGATCCATTGGCGGAGGATTCCCAGTTGATTCGGGCTGAGTTCCTTTGCCTGACGATCGTTGGGCATCGGCGGCATGACGGGTTCTTCGCCACGGCTCGCGAGTTTCAGGAGAAGGCTTTCGTCTGGTTTTTCAGGAACGACTGCCGGTCCAGTGCCGCCGCCCTTCAGAATGGCGGCAATGTTTTCAAGGATCAGGTCGCCTTCGGAGACGGTGACGTTGTGACACGCGATGCAGTTGGCTTCCAGGATCGGATAGACATCGCGTTCAAATTCCACCGGTCGTCCCAAAGCAACAGCTTCAGCGACGATTGGTTTCAGTTCATCGGCAATCGCCGCAGAACCGCAAACAAGAACAGCCAGGCCGGCGAGTATTGTTGATTTGATCATCGGGGTCATTTTCTTTGTCTTAATTTGCGGTGTAGCACATGGCGGGTATTGTCGATCGTGCAATCCACCATAGGTCCCCTACGTCCCATAAGTCTTATGGGAATCATCTGTCGGACAAGGATGTCCAATCTGCATAAAAATCTATTCAACAGCTTTCAATGCCACTGGAACATCGGTGGACGCCATTCGTCCATTAAAATCCCCCGTCGCGCGGATCACAATATTTGCCAGATCACCGAGGGTGGCATCGGCAGCGGCAGTGACTGTGAGCGTGCCTTCAGTCTGGTCGGCGGCAACGTCAACGGGTTCCGCCGTCAGTCCGGTCACACCTTCCGGCAGCACGAGCGTCAGTTTCAGATTTTCGGCGAAGCTGTTCTTGCGGGCGATTGTCACCTTCACCGGCACCGAGGCACCTCGCTTGATGACACCAGCATCCGGAACGGCGGCCGTGAGTTTCGCAGGTGCCGCATGAATCGTGATCACCATTGGCTCCGAGATCACTCTCACGTTGACATTGTTCGGCTTCGATGCTTCTTCGGCTTTCTTCAATACTTCGTCGGCTGCGGCTTTCGCCAGTGTTGCAGTTTCCACGGCTTTCTGAGCCACCAGGAGTGCGGCCTGCGATGTTTCGACGTCTTTCGTCTTGTTCACTACTTCCGCTTCCGCAACGGACTTTTCTTTTGCCTTCGTGCCTTCCATTTCCTTTGTCACAGCGACCTGCTTTGCAAGCTCCGCTGCACCGTTGTTGAGTGTGTCCAGTTTCTTTGCCGCTTCATCTGCCGCCGCCGAGGCTTCTTTGACGGCTTGAATCGCGACATTGATTTCATCCACGGAACTGTTCGCCGTTGTACTGACAGTCGCCAGTTTCGTCTGGATTGCCGCAAGCGCTTCGAGCGATGATTGCTGCTCAGCAACCGCCTTCGCAAAGTCGTCGCGCAGCTTTTGTTGTTGTGCCGCATACGTTACGAGTTCTGCGGTAATGGTTTTCACCTGCTCAGTCAGCGTCACCACTTTCTGTTGCGCGTCTTTCAATCCCGCGTCGGCTGTGGCGACGGCGGCTTGTTGAGCAGCAACGGTCGCTTCGGCTTCTGTGACTTTCGTTTTCGCGCGATCAGCCTGCCATGGATTTCGGCGATATGGGACAGCCGCCGTGCCTTGCACCAAGATTGTACTGGTTGATGGCGGTGCATTTTCCTTGAAGTAGATTCGGGCGACAATGCGTGTCTGTCCTGGCTCAATCGCCACATTCGGTGCATCAACTTCGCCGGGAATTCCGTAAAAACTCAAATCGACTTTTCCATCAAATCCATTACGTTTCTCAATGCGAACAGGGATCATTAACTGCTGATCCTGACTGAATTCGGCGCTCATCGCATCCACCAAAATCGTAAATGGCTGTTCGTCTTTCATGACACCGGCAACAAGTGATTCTGTCAGACGAGCGGTGCGCGGCAGTCCGTTGATGGGATCGTGAATCAATGTCGCGACCTGTGCCACATGTTTGATCGCAGTGTCAGCGCTGCCACTCTGTCCAACGATACTGATCGGTGCAATCTGTTCCGCTGCGTCGATCGCTGCGGTCAACACGAGCTTTGCCGTCGCTTGCCCTGGCCCGATCACGGATGGTCGGCAAGTAATCCCTGCGGGAAGATTCTCCGCCGTCAGTTGAATGGCATCGGCATGACCATCTCGGCGATACGCATACACGGCCAGTTCGTAGTTTGCGCCTTTGCGGAGACTCACCGCGCCGCTGGTCGCCGGGGCTTTGCCGTCGGCAGACGGAAACGCATCAAATACGACAAGCCTGAAGTCAGCCTTTGGAGGTCTCACGGACAGCCGATAACTGAGCCGTGGATCGCCACGTGTATCGCCGTAGCGGTCACGCAGCCGAATGCGGTACGTGCCATCTTCCGGCACGTCCAGACGAAAAGATGGATCATCGCTGAGTGTCGGCAGATCCGCTCCGCCGGGGTTCTGTTTGTCATCATCTTCGGTGGCGAGGCGGTTGTACGTCACGGTTCCGTCCGCGTTTGTAATCACCCGTTCGATCAACAACAGTGGGTCGGCAATAGAACCCAATCGCTGAGCGAACACTTCCGCCACCCATGCTTCTCCTTTTTTGGCATCGAAGCGAAAAATGTCTTCGTCCGATCGCTCGGCAAAGGCTCCCGTCGCCTCAAATGGAAGCGTTGCTGGTTGATCAGGTGTTTCTGCGGCTTCGAAAACCGACGCACGTTCAGCCCGACCGATGCGAACCAGATTGCCCTCGACCGCGCTCCACCAGAATGAATCGGCAAACGCAGCCGTCGCAGACGCACCAACAGGATTGTGGTCGATGCCTGGCGCGATCGTCATTTGTTGCTGAAAGACAGGTTGCCCATTCAACTTGCTTGCCGTCGGAAGTCCATTTGGCAAATGGCGACCGTAGACAGTCACGGAAGTCGGTTCATTCGTGACAACGAATGCCGGGCTTACCCAATCCACCAGTGGGCGCGAATCGAATGACAATCGATACACAAACTGATCGCCACCACCGTAAACCGCATCCTGGACGCGAACAATCACTTCTTCGTCCTGAGCCGCAGTAAATACAAGTGACGCTTCCTGTGCCAGGATTCTGCGAGATTCTGCAAGGCGACGACCAGACGCATTGAAAAGCTGCAGCATCGGCTGCAGCGGTGAATCGATCTTCTCAGCTTCCGAACGCACGACCAGAGTCTGTCCGGCCTTGACTGAGACTCGATAGAAATCAACATCCGTGGC
>JANOUN010000608.1:0-2103 GCA_031416875.1 Planctomycetota bacterium
GGCCATTCTCAAAGGCGAGACGAACCGAGCGACCTCGGCGGACGTTTCCGTCGCCGACCCCAATGCAACCGTGGCGCTAACCGGCGAACACGGGTGCGAATCGACGTGCCCATCGAACCAGCAACCCGCTGACGCCCGCGAGGAGGCGATTCGCGCGCTCGCCCACCGCAAATGGGAGACGGCTGGATTTCCGGCGGGTGATGGCTTCGATTTCTGGCTGGAAGCCGAGCGGGAAGTCAAAGCGAATCAGCCAGCCTCAACCACTGCTCCGGAATAAGAACTAAGTGAACTAAGTGAACTAAGTGAACTAAGTGGCTGTCTGAAAAAAGATCAGACCCTTTGTCTTGCCGGAGAGGGTCAGACCCCTTTTCGGACAGCTTGCATATCATTCGTTTATTGACAAGGAAACGTTGCCGTGGAATCTAACAATGGTTCGCTTTCAGAATCGCTTGAAAACAACCTGCGTCACAACGTGGTGAGTACACTTCACCAGAGCGGTTACCAGCAGCATCGAACACTGGAAATCACAGTTGATCATGGCACAGTGATTGTTAATGGCTTTGTACCAACATGGTACCTGCGCCAGATCGCGTTGGAATGCATCAAGCGTGTGGCAGGTGTGACTGGGGTTGTTGATCGAATTCGGGTGGCTAGGGAATCGCAAGACGATAGCGCACCGTATTTCAGTGCGGCAGTCTTCCAGCCTGCAGCGGAACAAGGCAGACTGGAAATGGAAGCCTGCCCCACGATTTGCGTTCCGGTCACTGAGTCTTTGGCAGCGCCTGTGCTGCCCAGCCGATACCCGTCGTACAACAGCGTTGAGGACGAACACGAGTCACTCGATCCATGGTTCCAGCTGCGAATCGAAGGGCCCGACGAGGAGCAACTGCAAACGGTTTGCGGTTAGGCGTACCTGATCCGGAAAGGGGGTCTGACCCTTTGGAGGCACCTCAATTGGGATGTTGCCGCTGCCGCAGAGGGTCAGACCCCTTTCCGGCTGGACTTTTAGAGGAATTACACAGATGTTGAAACGATTCGTTCAGATGCAGCTCTGGCCCGTCTCGCAGGTTCGAATCGTTTGCTTCGAGGATGGGAAAGGACTTGCGAGACAACTTGTGTCTGACGCCGCTGACTATTGTCAGGCTCATGGTCTTGCAGTTGAAACCGAGTGCGTCACAGGATCGCCAAAGGAACACCTGTTGTCCTACATTCGAAACTGGGGTGCAGATCTGACGGTCGTGGGGAACATCGCACAAAATCTAATCCTGCGGCGAATCTTTGGGGAAACAGCGTTACACATTATTCGTAACGCTGACCAGCCTTTGTTCCTTGCCCAATGAGGAGCGATCGAAAAATAGGTAGCGTAGGCTTCCAGCCTGCGAGTTCTTTACAAAACGAATGATTTCGAATGAACGAGGCAGGCTGGAAGCCTGCCCCACGTAGAAATCAGGGAAAACGCCAACGATGATTGAAACTGCCGTTTACGATACGAAGATTTACGACCGGGAATACCGGGCTCGTGCCGGCGTATTCGCCATCGTCTTTCTTCCGCAAAGGGATAACTGATGCTTGTGGTTTCCATTGAGTTTCTGGCCTTGGCCGCTGTGGTGGGGCTGGCCGGAACGTTCCTGGCACGGTCCGCCGACCAGATCGCAGAAATTACGCGGTTCGGCCGACTCCTGATCGGCAGTGTGTTACTTGCGGCAGCAACGTCACTGCCCGAATTGACCGTCGACTTTTCGGCGGTGCGACAGGGGATGCCCGATCTCGCGGCTGGCGATCTGCTTGGCAGCAGTTTAATGAATTTGTTGATTCTGGCCGTCTTGGATTTGGCTCATCGTTCCGGCGGAAAGATGCTCTCGCGCGAGGCTGCCGCGCACGCGCTCTCGGCCACATTGAGCATCGCCCTCACCGCTCTCGCCGGCTTGGCAATTCTAACGGCACCTCGCCTGCCGGAGTTTGCCTTTCTTGGGATCGGAATCTGGTCCTGGGGAATACTCGTGGCGTACTTGCTTGGCGTCCGAATGATCTTCCTCGACCAACGGGTTTCTGCGCGCGCTGTGGCCGACGCCGCAGTGATGGCTGCGCCGGACGGAGATGGTA
>JANOUN010000609.1:0-4814 GCA_031416875.1 Planctomycetota bacterium
GCGTACGACAAGCGCGACGTATTTCTCCGTCGACTTTGGAACCCGGCGCGGTTTCAACCAGCTTACCCGCAATCGGCGGAGCATACGGATTGGGATCCTGTTCAGGCATAAAGTGGACAGGATCGTTTTCTGTCGGCAGCGGTTGTGCCATCGTGTCGGCGACGAATTCCTGATCACGTTCGGCAGACCATGCTTTGCTGCACGACCAGCAGGAATCGAATTCGCTTCCGTTCACTTCGCCGCAGTCAGAACAGACCCAATCGGAACGCTGATTCGCGGCGTGCGTCGCCGATAATCCCGTCAGGATCTCCTGAGCTTCGGCAGCCTTGCGGCGTGGCACGACAAGTTCCACTTTCTGCACGGCAAGACCGTACCAGTTGAGCGTGTCTCCGACTGTGTCACCACTGATTTCAGCGGGAATTCCATGCGACTCCAGAGTTGCCACATCCAGCGCCGCATCAATGCTGCGAGCGTAAAGCCGAATGGCGACCGGATCGTCTCCACCTGAGGGATTCCGGGACTCATTTTCAGTTTGGTCTGACAACATCGTGTTCCTTCCAGCTTGACTCCATTCGAATCGGAACTTACCGAATTGAATTACCCCAGAGGACTTGACGCGGGCTTCGCCCGCAACCCAGGTTGAAGAGATGTCAGTCGCAAGTCACTAGTAGCGTGGTTTCGCCCTTGTCCTTGTTCTTACTTTTGTGACTCTTGTGAGTTTTTGTGGCCAGCACTATTCATTCAGGTGTTGTTTGCGACTCAAGGGTTTGCTGGCCACAAAGAGGCACAAAATTCACAAGAGGTGCAGTGGAATCAGCCGCGAATCGATCACCGCCATCAACGCAGTTCAACATGCCAGTACCAAACGACTTATGGAACTCGTGGCCTGACATTCTTCGCGCCCTGCGCAGATTCTAGACGTTAGTAGTACAGAGAGCTGCAAAATCAATGGAAGAGAAATGCTGATTCAATCTGAGATTTTTGTGCATGTGACCCCGCATGCCACGATCATGATTGTCCATCGCGTGCATCTCAACATTCAAAAATCAGCAATGTGAACCGTCCCCGCCGCAATCTTTTGAGCCATTTCATCTGCATCCAGCGCCTGCAGCGGGCTGACTTCGACGGGCCGATCATCGGCGACCGTGCAACCGGCCGCCATCAGCCATTCGCGTCCGATACGCGACAATGCGGCGCGGGATGTTTCCGGGGAGTCTGCACCGTCACGATTTTTGACCGGATTGAATTCCCGCATGCGGTTGCCTTCGACAACCAGCGTTCGTTCGGCGATCGGTAAGGCGTCAAAGATGAATCGTTCCAGCTTGATTGCGTTCGGCTTTGCGGGATCATCCGGTTTAATCAACGCCCCGTGATCGTCAATGAACGCGACGTTCTTGCGAGCGACATGCAATGGCAGTTTGCCGCTGTCCTCTGCCAACTGTTCCAGAAAATCCCGATCGAAGACATGAATGGCCGTGTTGCCAGCCCAGAAGATCCAGTCGCCGCTGGAATCGCAGCGAGCCGCCTGTTCGGGCGTCAGCTCACTGTATTCAACAATCTCAGTGCGTCCATTGATGTCGGCCAGCACTCCCATGCGTTCTGTGGGACTCATCTTCCGCACCACGTTTGTTGTCAGCTGCGAACGTTGCTGCGTGTGAAACCCGATCAGGGCAGGATCGCAAAGGATTGCCGTCGGGTTATCCACCTGATGATAAAACAAATGTCGAATGTTTTGTTGAGCCAGCAGATCCAGCAGGCCGGCATGTGCCATCGCTGATACGAGGCCGCCGTGTCCATCGGGCGAAAGTGCCAATTCACTGCGGCTGGTCATCAGAATGCGCCCGGTCGCCGCGTCAAGAGCGGGCAGGCTTCCCTGTTGAAACAGATGCACGGTGTCCTGACCGAGTTCGAAATACTTGTGCTGTTGCAGGAATTCGAGGGTCTCTGCATGAGTCGCATCGCTGGTCATAATGAGCCACGGAATCGCAGCGTGATGTCGTCGCCGTCGCGCAAGAATCTGTTCGGCGAAGATTTGAAATAATGTGCGATCCGATTTTGGTCCAATGGGAAACATGCCTTTCGGATGATCAAATCCCAGGCGACTTCCCTGCCCGCCGGCAACCGTAATCACCGCGACACTGCCCGCCTGCAATTCGCGATCACCAAGCTGCGTTGCCTGCTTCCACCGATCATTGTCGGCGTCAGATTGAGGCTGACGCACGAGCTGACGCGGACTTCTTGCCGATTCAATCCTTGCAATTGCATCAACGGGTGAAGTGTCGTTGGTGGTTGACCTCCAGATCTGATCCAGCATCTGCAGATCGGTGCGACCGATCTGATTCAGCAGGGAAGTCTTTTCTGACGGAGATAGTTCATCCCAGAACTTCAACAGATGGGATTGTGAGGCGTGATCGAGCTGTGTACGAACGCTGGGAGGAATAGATATCATGATGGAGAGCGGACAAGGAAAACGGTGTGTCAGGAATTTGTGAGGAACCTGGCCGCACGCATGGCGCAAACCAGACAGTCGCGGCTGAGATCATAGAAAAGTTTCAACCGCCACGCGGTATGATACTCCTGCGATTTGTCTTCACAACCGCGGGGGGGCAAAACGGGGACCGTGCAAGTTTTTCGGGTTATCGGTCTGCCTGATGACGGAACCAGCCCGTTCTTATCAATAACTGGACATGCCCTATTCTCTTCCCTGATGCAGAGAACTGCCGTCGAAGTATTCATGCTGAATCGCACTGGTTGCGTTCATCACGGCGACGAGTTGATCGCCGTGAATCCCTGTAACCGAGATTCCTAACGAAGGGAGAATAATGAATCCCTGCGCCGCAACTGGGAAACCATCTCTTAAGCAGATTGCTTTGAGAAAACTGCGGTCCCACAAATTCAAGATTATCTATTCGGTCATCAGGTAAAATGATCATGGTTTCGCCTTCAGTAACAACTGGCCGGACTCCCGAGCGTATTGCAGCATTTCTCGCGTTGGACCATTGTATTTGCCGGGGGGGCGTTCGATCCAAAGGCATGCTGCATTTCGAACGCCCGATTGCCTTCTTCCTCAAGGTGCATGGCACCGGCGGCTTTTTGCCAGCATCGGGATCTGTGGAAGAGCCACCTGCGACGTCGTGGCAAACGGCCTCAGAGACGCAAGAAAACGCCTCGTCCGGAACATCAGAGAATCGAAGGTCGCCCGGAAGTGATCGAAACGCGAGGCCGCCTTGGAGATCTTGAAGGCGACACCGTTCTTGGTCCGCCCGCCACAGGAGGCGTGATCACGATGGTGGATCGACTTTCTCGCCGACTCACGATGACAAAGATCACTCGCAAGAATGCTGACCATGTTGCAAAGCGTCTGGAGATGCGACTGCAGAAATCTCCCGACCAGCCGGTACATTCCATGACGTTTGACAACGGAACTGAATTCGCGGAGTGCGACAAGGTTGCAAAACGCCATCAGGCAAGGCTATTCTTTGCACGTCCGGGTTGTCCTCAGCAACGCGGTACAAACGAAAACACAAATGGCTTAATTCGACAGTATTTTCCCAAAGGTACAGAGTTCAACACTGTCTCTCCGGCACGCATTCGGCAAGTCGAAAATCTTATCAACGATCGACCCAGACGATGCCTCGGATATAAGACACCCAACGAAGTCTCACGCGAGAATTACGCCGATCCAGATTGCATTTCAGATTCGTGACCGCCGGGAAAGAGTAGTACGACAACTAATCAATGCGGAATAGGGTGTTATCTCCGCAACGTCCACATCAACCCAAAGCGCTCCAATGTTTACCACAGCTTGGTTGATCGCATCGATTTGTTCGCAAGCCTCTGTTTCAGTCATGTGAATTTTCCCGTTGGTGATGCAATGGACACAGATTCTACCGATACCCGCCAACGGGTCGTACCAGCGGGCTCGGGCGTAATACAGCTGGCCGTCCGAAACTGCATCCAGGCGAGCCGGGTGGTGTCAACCCCCGGATTTTTCGCACGTTCGCAGAAGCCGCATCAGGGGACTCACGTCCCCCGCTCGCCATGTAATTTTGCCGTCGGTCCCGTTTGAGACGTGATCTTTCCGAAGCTGTCGATCTTGCAATGATCGAGAACCACGACTGCCGTGCTGATTACATCCCGAGCCGATCCTGTGCGATGTTCCAACGGCCACAATACGCCGCTGAGCACCGTCGGACTGGCGTTGAAAACTTACGAATCCCCGCGACGGTTGAGTCGATCTTTTAGTATCGACACACGCTCATGCAGCTCAGAAAGTTTCATACTGGCCAGTGACTCATCGGCTGTCGGACGATCATTAAGAAGCAGCTCAAGTATTCGTATCTGACCAATCTGCACGCCTTCTTCACGACCTTCTTCACGACCTTCTTCACGACCTTCTTCGCGACCGATTCGCTGGCCGGTGGCGAGTCCTTCGCGGCGAGCGGCCTGGACTTCCCAGGCTCGGTCGCGGGCGGCGCGTTGCAGAGAATCGTGGATGTGACGCTGGTTCGGGGTCTTCGAAATCATTTCAAGGATTCCTATCATTTTCTGATACGGCACTTCCGGCAGCACAGATCGCAACTGCTCAGCGTCCAGTTCCTCAGCACACTGAAACAGCCACGCCCATTTTTCAAGCGACGCTCCGACGGGACAATCCGATTCGCCTGCATTGTACTTCGGCAGCTCAACCGTGTGAATCTGAAAATGGTCCGTGAAGTGGATTCCGTGTTGCAGATTGCTCAGCGTGAACGTCAAATGCCCCGCTGGAACCTGCGGAAACATGAGCGACGAAAGTAGGCAAATCCCGATCGTCG
>JANOUN010000610.1:0-1822 GCA_031416875.1 Planctomycetota bacterium
AGGCCGGTGTGAGTGTGCCGATGATTCTCTTGATCCTGACCATGGCCGTGTTCGTGGCCCCGATCGTCGAAGAGCTGCAGTTTCGAGTTGTGGTTCTCGGAGGAATCGCTCAGCTTGGCAAACCAGTGCTGGCACTGATCGCGTCGTCGATCCTGTTTTCGTTTGCCCACGGATTTCCGGATTCCATCGCGCTGATCCCATTGGCTTTCGCGCTCGGATACACCTATCTCCGACGCCGCAGCTATGTGACCGTGATGCTGGTGCATTTCCTGTTCAACGGCTTTAACATGATTCTGGCTCTGGTGGCGCTGATCTGAGCGGAATGGCGCTTGCGGGATATGGATTTAATCTTGGCGCGGGCTTCGCCCGCAACCGAAACAAGTAAGCAGATTTCGCTGACATCTGCTGTGCCGACTTCGGCGAAGTCGGCCTACATTTAGTCGGCCTCAAAATGATGCGTTGCCAAAAATCTTCTCAGGAATATTCAACTCTAAACGCAGAGTAGGGTGCGTGAAGCGGAGCGCAACGCACCATTTGGGGAAAGCGTGAGACAATGGTGTGTTCCGCTGGCGCTGCACACACCCTACTTGAAGCACTAAATCAACAATCCGCTAGGAGTCTGTCCTGATACGCCAAAACTGTGAGCCGCAAGGCGCTAGCCGCGGGTGATTCGCCTGCAAAAACCGGCGGCTAGCGCCTTGCCGCTCACAAAAACAGCGGTATTCAGACAGACACCTAGAAGCCTATTGATTAAAGACCAACCCGAAGCGTCAGCGGCTTTACACACGTGCACTTCGCGGATTGCGCTCGAGAGATTTTGATGCGTCCATATTTGCTGATGCTGTGGGGAGCATTTGCGTTTGCAGTGATGGGTGCGTTTACGCATGCCGCGGCGGAGCATTATGACTGGCAGGTGATCGCGCTGGCGCGGTCGATGCTGGCGCTGATGATCGCAGCTCTGCTGGCAGCGCAGGACAAGACGTCCATGGTCTTTCTCCGCCCATGGACGCTCTGGGTGCGAAGTATCGCCGGCAGTCTGAGCGTGATGTGCAACTTCTATGCACTGTCGCGACTTCCGATTGCTGATGCATTGACGCTGACAAACATGTTTCCCGTCTGGATTGCCGTGCTGTCCTGGCCCGTGCTCGGCCGCTTCCCGGAGCGTGATGTCTGGTTCGGCGTATTGTGCGGAGTCCTCGGAGTCGCGGTGATGCAGCAGCCGTATCTTGCGGAAGGCAACCTCGGAACCCTGGCGGCGGTCACCGGATCAGTCACAAGTGCGGTGGCACTCATCGGACTTCATCGCCTGGGGCACATCGCACCGAATGCCATCGTCGTGCACTTTTCTGCCGTTTCTGTTCTGGTTGTGCTGGCGACAATGCTCGCGGTTCCGTCGGAGCATGCTTTGGCGATACAACTGACGGCCTCCTGGCCAGCCCCGGTCTACTTACTTGGAGTGGGAATCTCCGCGACGATTGGACAACTTCTGCTGACTCGCGCGTTCGCCGCAGGAGCACCCGCGCGCATCTCGGTCATCGGATTGACTCAGGTGGGTTTCGCGATGATCTTCGATGTCATTTTCTGGAACCGCTCGCTCCAGATCCAGTCGCTGCTCGGCATGCTCCTGGTGATTGGGCCAACAGTTTGGCTGATGCTTCGCGGCGACTCCCGAAATTTGACGAATGAAAAGGGCGACGCCCATGCTTGATGTGGGGTAGGCCGGACCAAGCGCAGCGCCGTTCCGGCAATGGGCAGACACCTGCCGGAACTGCGCTGCGCTTGGACCGGCCTACAGACTCAACCCAAATTCCGCGTTCTGACG
>JANOUN010000611.1:0-2010 GCA_031416875.1 Planctomycetota bacterium
CCTCACGCGGAGCGATGATGGCTTCGATATCGATTCCAATTCAAGCAGCTCGATCGCGTCTAGGCAGACCTCTGGGCATGCGACAGTTGCGACTCATTGAAGCGTCCCGCTCATCACGCGGAGCGATGATGGCTACGATCATGTCCTCTGGAACGGCGAGAAGGAATTCTGTCGAGGTGCGGAATATCTGGCTGGTTATCAGGATCATGACTGAGGGTTGTGTGACTTTGCCTGCCGGGAACATGCATGATGTGGACTTACGAACTTGCTGCCAATCTCATCCTCTTTCTGCACGTGAGTTACATCTCATTTGTCCTGTTCGGACTGATCCTGACGTGGCTGGGGATCGTGCTGCATTGGCGGTGGATCCGCAACCGCTGGTTTCGCGGCGTTCATCTAGCCCTGATCGCCATCGTGGTGTTCGAGGCTTGGCTGGGGATCGTCTGTCCGCTGACCACGTGGGAAAACTGGTTTCGCGTGAAGTCGGGCCAGTCCGTCCACGACGGCGACTTCATCGCCATCTGGCTGCACGACCTGATCTTCTTTCAGGCCCCGCCGTGGGTCTTCACCGGTGCTTATACTTTGTTCGGCTTGGCCGTGCTGGGGACTCTGTGGGCTGCCCCGCCGAAGTGGGGACGAGTTCCCTCGTTGCATCCAAATCGTGATTGAGCTTGGTTTCTCGACCTGCTTGAAGCAAAATGAACGGGGTATTCGGGGTATTGAAGTCGCTGAACCGGAGTCTCTCGCATGTTGTCCCACATCACTGAAGCAGAAGCCGCCGTGGAAGCCGCCGCGAGTTGCGCGTCGCACTTGAAGGATGTACTTGACGTTTGGAACAGGGTGCTTGAGGATCCGTGTTTGCAGGACCTCCCCTACAAGATTGAAACCAATCGCTTCGGGCAAATCGTCATGAGTCCAGCATCCAACAAACATGGGATCGTACAAGCTGCGATCTGTACTCTTTTGAGCAACATCAAGACAAATGGAGCAGTGATTGTTGAATGCTCTGTCGCAACGACAGAGGGTGTCAAAGTTCCTGATGTCGGTTGGGCTTCAGCGGCATTCCTGACCGTTCACGGCGACGAGATTGCGTTCACCGCGGCACCAGAATTGTGTGTCGAGATTCGATCCCCTTCCAATAGTTCTCGGGAGATTTTGGAAAAGAAGTCACTCTATTTTCAATCCGGCGCGGTCGAAGTCTGGGTCAGTGACCTGTCCGGCAACATCTTGTTTTATGACTTGAAGGGGCCGGTGGAACAGTCACGGTTGTATCCCCAGTTCCCAAAGACCGTGATCTGAACCGACGCTGAGTGGGAATTCCAAGTTATGTCAACTGACACCCTTGTTAATCATTCCGATCCGCTTGCCGAAGACGCTTGTGCGATGCGGCTTAAGGATGTACTCAACACCTGGCGGGGGATACTCGAAGATCCGTCTTTGCAGGATCTCCCCTACAAGATTGAGACGAATTCTTTCGGTCAAATCATCATGAGTCCAGCCAATCGGAAGCACACTCGGTATCAGGGCATCATTATCAGACATCTTTGTGCATTGACACCGGATGGAGAAGTCCATCCGGAATGTCCGGTCGCCACATCCGATGGGGTGAAGGCACCCGATGTCGCCTGGATTTCCGAAACGCGCTCACTTGCGGAACCAAATCCACTTGCTTTTACGACCGCTCCCGAGGTTTGTATCGAAGTTCTGTCACCGTCGAATCGGAAGCAAGAAATCGAAAACAAGAAGACGCTCTATTTTGAACAGGGAGCAGACGAGGTCTGGGTTTGTGACGACACAGGTGCCATGACGTTTTTCAAAGCTGCTGGTGCGGTCGAACAGTCCACCATCTTTCCCGCATTTCCCCGGCAAATCTGAATCGAGTGCGGTCAACTCCCGTAACCATTGTTAGGGAAATCGCAGTCGGATAGAGTGGGACGCATTGGTGAAATACGTCACACTTCTTTCGGATGAGATTCGACATGGCATTCTTCCCCGACATTCCCAAGATCG
>JANOUN010000612.1:0-13518 GCA_031416875.1 Planctomycetota bacterium
ATGCCTGGTCCGAAGAATGCATTGGGCGGCTGGTCAATCTTACTGCGATCAACATTGGCGGTCAGTCGAGGCTGAAATCGGCCTTGCTCCGCTGCGATTCGCTGTTCTGCAATCAGAACGTCTGTTGGAAGAATCGCCGCCACATTGACTCGCCCTTCCAGAACTCGTACGACGGACGAATCCATGAGTGCCGCCTCGATTGCATCACGCAGAGTCAACGGCAGATAGATAGCAGGTTCGGCTGATTGTGCCTCACCTGGATTTGGCGAAATCGCCGATGGTTCTGCTGTACCGGGATTGTCCGGCATCCCGTCCTGACCGCGGAAAACCGGCGCATCTGTCCACGGGCGCATTTCTGTCAGTGAACAGCATCCAGAAAGCGCAATCACGAGGAAA
Source organism: Planctomycetota bacterium (assembly GCA_031416875.1). Classification (GTDB taxonomy): domain Bacteria; phylum Planctomycetota; class Planctomycetia; order Planctomycetales; family Planctomycetaceae; genus SXXK01. Next base: position 397 of record JANOUN010000612.1, read on the forward strand.
GAAAGACACAGAGTTTTCGGTGTGTAGGAGGCCACTATAAATGGACACGCTGAAGTTGTCTGGTGGGTCAGATTCGTTACAGGATCCGCAGCATGAACTGTCATTACTGCAGATCCAGAAACGACGCTCAGCATATCAAAGCGGCCACTCGTGATGAGGGATGCATATGGCCGGGAAGACGGATTTCAACGGGCTTCCCCGGAGGCACTTCGTTCAAAAGCGGCAGTTCCTGCCGGAGAAAGCTCCGATGTGTTTGATCATGCGTCGAATAAGACATTTTCACACCTCAGGCATACAATGACTCAGGCACGTTCAAGGGCTCTTTTAACTCAGTTCCTCCGGATATGCTTCCTGCGCCTGCCCGTAGTTTCCAGGATCGGCCGGGTACTGTCCGGGTTGCTCGACTGCATAGTGGCGGGCAATGACCTGATGCCAGTCGTCGGCATTTCTCACCGCGATGAATGCAGTTCGCACGACGGATGCCACAGGATGCCAGGCGGAGTAATGGATGCAGAACTTGCGAAGCTGCTTTGACGCCTGATCCGGTGGAAGAATCTGTTCCGCCAGTCGAAAGTGCTCGCAGATGACTTCACGCTGTTCATACACGGTCGGAGGTTGTGGCATCGCTTCGCCCCGAAGCAGCGCAGCGGCCTGCAGGAATATCCACGGATTGCCGATAGAACCTCGCGCTGCAGTGACGCCGTCCACTCCCGTCTCCCGCAGCATCCGTACGCAGTCAACAGCGGTAAACAAGTCGCCGCTGCCCAGCAGCGTGTGATTCGGGAAAAGCTGACGAACTTCCTTCAGAAATGCCCAGCGACTGGGCCCAACATATTTTTGTTCCACCGTGCGACCATGCACCGTGACAGCGGCAATACCCAGTTTGAATGCCGATTCAATAATTCGGAAAAAGTTGTCGCGACTTTGCTGAGTATCATCCAGCCCGCGTCGCATCTTTACCGTGACCGGCGTTTCCGACGAAACCGCATCGCGAACTCGCCGCACGATTTCGATCGCCACTTCCGGCTGGCCCAGATGATAACCTCCGCGGCAACGTCCGGATGCTTTCTTTGCCGGGCATCCGAAATTGATGTCGATCACATCGAAGCCAGCCTCAACGAGTTTCTTTGCCGCCGACGGGAACTCAACCGGTTCGGCTCCCATCAATTGAGCCCCCACCGGATGATCGTTATCCGTGACCAGCAAATGATGTCGTGTCTTGGCGCGATCTTTCAGTGAGCTGACAAATGAACCAATCATCACCTCACAAATCGTATACGGTGCGCCCAGTTTCCGCGCAATCGCCCGCATCGGCCAGTCACTGTAGCCGCTCATCGCCGCCTGCACGACAGGCAGGTCAAGTGAGATTGGTCCAATGGTCAGCAAAGTGGCAGTTCCGGTGTTCGCAAAGAAAACTCAATCCCCAATTCGGGTTCTATCCGGGGCTGACGCCGCCCGACTCGCCGATCGGTTGATCAGGCCTCTTCCAGTTCCACGTTCCAGTACGCTTCGCTGACGAACTTGGACCAGCTTTCGATTCGGACACCGTGTGGTGCGTAGAGCGGGTTCCACAGCGGTCGCGTGGGAGTTCCGCGAAGTGGCATATGGGCCTGTTCCGGCGTACGGTTTGCCTTGCGTGTATTACAATCAATGCAGGCCAGCACGCAGTTTGTCCAACTGGAAAGTCCGCCACGTGAGCGAGGCATCACATGGTCAATTGTCAGTTCTTCACTGCCTGGCTTGCAACCGCAATACTGGCACATGAAACTGTCACGTTTGAAAACATTACGCCGACTGAATGCTACAATCTTGACTGGAAGTCGATCGTAGCGAGTGAGCGTGATCACTTCCGGGACTTTCAGGGTCAGCCATTGAGTCCGAATGACAGGATCGCCGTCCGCGGGACGAATGGCAGCCCAATCTTCCCAGCCATAGATCTGGAAACTGGATGGATCCACGATCCGAGCGGATTCGTTCCAGACTTTAATGAGAGCACGAGCCACCGTAGAGACTGCCACCGGTTGCCAGTTCCGATTCAGTACTAAAGTTGGTCGTTCCAGAACAGAACTGGACATCGCAGTCACCTGCCGTTTCCGAGCCTATCCGAAGAGAATATCACGAGTTGCCGATCCATCAGCGAGAAGGCTCAGCCACGCTGACGAAGCATACGCACACTGCGGTGCGCTTGCCAACAACATCACCCATTTTTCGCCTTCCAACGCGGAATCAGGCTGTTTTTGAAGGATTCTTGCCAGCTTGCGCCTTGTTGATCCACGGTGAGAATTTCCGCAGCGGTGTGACCGAGGACACTGGAGAGGCAGTGGAGCCCGTCTTGCCGAGATGGGCAGACCAGGAGCCTGTCCCGATAGACCAAAACCGTGAGCCGCAAGCGGTCTGTTGATTTAGTGGTTTTTGCGGATCATGGTCATACCAACCCGAAGCGCCAGCGAGGAATTTAGCGTTGCTGCCTCGCTGGCGCTTCGGGTTGGTATTAAATCAACAGCCCGCCAGCCGCGGGTAATTCGCCGGCAAAACCGGCGGCTAGCGCCTCGCCGCTCACAAAAACAGCTGTAATCAGACAGACTCCTGGTGGCCGGACTTCAGCGCAGAGGGACTGGTGATACGCAACAATCGGGCACTGGCGGGGCAAACATACAAGCGTCGCCTCCATCCGGCGGTGAGCGGCTGTCCGATCAGGAGCCCAGTGCCATGTTTAGGCTCCTCCGATGAGCCTGTGACATTGGTTTCCACGAATTCCGTGAACACGTAAAACATCCGGCAATACTCTGCTTCGGTTCGGGTGATCGATCGCAGTTCGGCCAGTATCTGATACCACACGAGACCAATTCGACTCGTCAGAAATTGAGGCATCCTAAAGCGGTCGCTGTCAATCGGACTGCGACTGTCTGCGTCTAAGTCGTTTCCCTTTGCATCGGTTGCCCGCCCGCGGTTTCTCAGTGCACGAAACTGCCGCGCGAAACCTCGGGAAGCAGCCTCTTCAGTGATGGAGTCTGCATGAGTAGATTGGGGGAAGGACTGGATCATCATCATGACGTTCTGGAAGCGTTTTCATGTCGAACACAACTGGCACCAAAATGGTGACCAGATTGTTCGGAATGCCTCCAGAGACACAGACAAATCGATCAAGGTTCAAACTATCAGGAAAGTTCGCCCCAGTGCGCATACTGCGTCGGCAAGGACGGAGAGTGGGACGCGACAGCTAATGTTCATCGGTCCTGCACGTCGCACAGATCCTGTACGATCGCGGCCGGAAATCGTCGCGTCCGGGGGATCAGCCTATGTTTCAGCACTTTGTCCGACGGCGTCCGCACCGGGTGACGTCTTGATGCGATACAGCAATTCTTCACCCATCTTGCCACCGCACTTTGGGCACTTCGCCTTGGCGATGCCCTTACCGTTGGCTCCGCCCAGCTTGTTTTTCTTGCGGCCTTCTTCGCTGATGACCGCAGTACACGATTTGCAGCGATACCCAGACAGCTCCAGTTCAAACGCGGGATCCTGTTGGTAGTAGATCAAACCTCGGATCGACTCCACACGACTCTGATTGATAAAACAGACCAGATTATCAGACTTTTCCGACTCCGGAACTCCATTTTCAGTGGCAGGCAGTTCCAGTTTAAAATTCGTCTTCAATACTTCATGCAGTGCGCGAAACGAAGAAAGGCCTTGCGAACAATATGCCTGCTGCCCGTCATTGAAAGCAATCGGCAGAAAAATGGCAATGCGTCCGTCGCCAAAGACCGGCACTCCCGCAAACATGGATGCATGGGCCTTCACGATTGGCTGAACAAGGCGGATTTCCGGTATCTGGTCTGCAGAAATTGCATGCACTTCAACATCGGTCAATGCCCTGAAATCTCCCGCTGCCGCAACCTGTTCACGAATTTGTTTTCTCTGCTCGGCGCGATCGATCTTCGGAGCTTTTCCCAGGAACCCGCCTTTCTTTTTGTCAGCCCCTGTGAACGCGATCACGACAATCTGTGCATCGGTAATTGCCAGATCCGCTTCCACAAATTTGTCAGCGACGCTGCCGGGTTTCAGCACGATGGACGTTGGCGCTATGCGAAAGAAACGTACATTTTCGATCCACTTCACTGCTAGTTTCGCGACAGCAGGTTTGTCCTCTTTCTTTTCCACCTTGCGACGAATCTGCGGCACATTGACAGGTTGTTTGCACTGTCGACATCGCACAACTTTGCCCGCTTGATCTTCGCTGACTCGGATCCATGCACCGCAGGTGCAGTGCATCAGCATCATCTTTCGCTGACGTTCCGTGATCTTGTCACCGCGGCGTTTCTTGACTTCGCGTTCTTCCTGCATCGCGATCGACAACAGATCATCTTCGTTCCCCTGTGATTTTGCAGCAGGCATGGAAGCAGATGTCTCAGCAGACACCGCATCCGCATCGTCCGTCTTGTCTGTCGACGTCGGTTTTCCACCGGGTGTCTTATTCTGCGGCTTGTCCGGACCATCAGCCGGTGCGGCAGGCGCCTTTGAGGCTGTTGGAGCTGCAGCGCTGACGGGCGGTGCAGGTTTCGCTGGTGGACCGGCGCTTAATTCGAATTCGGCTTGTGCTGAATCAGCACTTGTGCCAGCAACACCATCAGACAACTCAAAGTCTTCAGCGTCGTACGCTTTTGGAATTGCGCCTTTCGAAGTCTCATTTCGCGCCGGCAAATAGTCCGTACGTTCTGCCAGTGGAATCGTGCTGTAAATAATCTGCTGCGGAGTCGCGGTCATGTCACGATATCGAGCCGCAATATCCTCCCTCATGAATCCATTGCAACTCCAGCAGCGCACAAGCCCCGTACGAACCAATTCTCCGCAGTGCGGACAGGGATCAACCAGGCTGGCAGTCTTCATGGAGCCGACATCGACAACTTCTGAAGTTGCAGAGTCTCTGCGCTCGTAGAATACGTGACCGCATTCGGGACACTGAGCCGTGTCAGAAAGAATGAGTGATTTGCATCCTGGACAGGATCGAATGACGGTCGACATGATCAGTCCGTATATTTGCCGCCGTGACTTCCACGATTGTTGAAAGTGAATCTGGTGGAAGTCGCGGACAAGCCCTCAATATTGTTCGAAAAATCCAAATTGCTGGACGCACCAAGTACGTAATAATGTAACACTTCGGACCCCTATGGTCCGATTTCCCCTGTTTTGTTCAAGGAAGTCGACTAAATGCCTCTTTCTTTACAGCAAATCCAGACCATTTGAAAGAACTGTCCACCCGCTATCAGCACGAATCACCAACTTCTGGTGAAGTACTGTACATATGTTCCGCATATGGAGCTTCCATTTGTTTGCGGGAAACTCGGAAGTGGCATCCGATTTATCGCGAGTCAAGTCCCTTCAAGTACATGACAAACATGCGCCACTCGGTCCACCAGCGGCAGTACCTGCGGCGCATAAATCGTCGTGAAACCTTTGGCAGTGCGATGTGTGTCCAGGGCGACTTGAGATTCCCAGCGTTCGATCAGAATGAAGGTCCCTGGCACTGTTTGAGATTCAAACGCCTCAAATCGGAGGCAGCCCGGTTCCTGCCGAGACAGGTTCACCTGCATCGCAAGCAATTCTCGCAGTTGCGGAACGCAGATGATGTCCCTGGCGGACAACACGACGGTCAGATCAATCATTGTTTTTTACTTTCATTTGCAGTGCAGTCTGGACGACGGTAATTGCGTGCGAGAAACTGTCGGCCGATCGTTTCTCCGGACTCTCCGAAATCTTCTGACAATCCCGTGATTGTCCACAAAGTGACATGCTATGGCGAAACGCCTGTTTGATGTGATCGTTTGTGCGATCGCAATCGTTGTATTTTCACCAGTCCTGCTGTTGGCGTACTTCGGTGTGCGGCTGGCAAGTTCCGGCCCAGCCATTTACCGTGCTCGCCGCGTTGGTCGAGGCGGAGACGTTTTTGTCATGCACAAATTCCGGACGATGCATATCGGGTCTGGCACTGGGAGCGTCATCACTGGAGCGAACGATTCGCGGGTGTTCCTTGTCGGTAAAATTCTCCGCGTTCTGAAGATCGATGAGCTTCCCCAGTTGTACGATATTCTGATCGGCAAGATGTCGGTTGTCGGACCACGCCCGGAAGATCCGAAGATCGTCGCACTGTATTATTCCCCGAAGTCTCGGGAGACGCTGAACATTGCCCCCGGCCTGTCAAGTCCAGGGAGCATCCATTACTCCACGCACAGTCACCTCCAGCTCGACGACAACGATCCGGAGCGATCGTACGTCACAAATTTGCTCCCCATTAAGCTGGCTCTGGATCTGGTCTACATGCGTCGCGCATCTCTGTGGTACGACCTGACGATCATTCTGAGAACGGCTGTCACAATCCTGCTGATCGGATTTGGCAAACGGCAGTTCGCCGAACCGCCGGAAATGACCGCGGCCCGGGAATTGATGAAGAACGCCGACGCACCGCTGGTGACGTTCACTTTGCCGACGGAACCTTCATGATTCGAGGCTGTTTGTCGAAGTACCATTGCTTTGTCAGCGGATTTTGCGCCGTCGGTTTCTGAGGCAGCGTAAACGTCGCCGGAATGATTCCGTCATCAGTCACGATCCGGTTTCCCGCGGTGCTGGCACGACCTCCGAAGAGTCGCACGAGCGGTTCGATGCGAGGATCCTGCCTGCTGCTGAATGAGCCGACGGTGACAATCGAACGATAATGATCGTGAAAGACCCAGGCTTCATAATCCTTATCATATCCGTGCTTCGAAGCCTTCCGCAGGGCTTCCGCCAGCGCGATGGCTTCTTTGGCACAGCCGACGAGATTGGAGCCGAAATTCTTTTCGAACATCGCCATCGCCTTCGTTGATGACTGGTTCCCGACCTGCATGACGCTGCCGCCGGCAAAGGTGGCAACATGCAGCGTGTACTTGCCTTTATTTTCGAGCAAGGTGAAGGGTGCACCATCATTCAGATCCACGACATCGTCTTCCAGTTTCTTGCTCTGAATTTCACCGTTATAAATCGGGTTGAGGGTCAGAATCGCTCCACCGAACGGGCTTGGCTGACCAGGCGTTTTTGCGAACAGTCCACCCTTCTTTTCCTCGACAATCGAAGAATTGTATTTCTTCTTGATCCACTTCAGGACGGCCTGCGCCTGCTCGTCGTCAATCGATTTGAAGTTACCGGCGAGCACGCAGATTTCTCCCTGACGGGCAATGACACGTCGCGCGGCATTTTGAACTGGATTCACGCCGTCAACTTCATCGGTTTCCTCATCGACAGAATAGGTATATGCAGGAATGCCTTTCGTGCGAAGTTCGTGCACGATCGTGTCCGCGGCTTCCCACGCCGTAAGGCCATCCACGCGATTTTCGCCTTTCACATCGCTCAGCGATGCCACCATGACCATCCACGGGCCATGTTGATTCGTGAGACTGTAGCGTTTGCCCTGAATCGCTTCGGTGCGACCGGAGTACGCAGTGCCGGAGGCTGTGAGCATGGCGAGGAACACAAGTGTGATATTTCGGAAGGCGTTCATTGCGAGTTCCTTCTGGATACTGATCGTCAAAGTCGGCGAGGGCGATTTCAGGGTTTCTGAACCGATCCCACTGAACGGGCTGAGAGTATGCCGTGTCGGACGACAGGTGCATAAGTCAGGTTTCGCAATTCGCAGCCTGGTGGCAAAACTGAGATCTGCTGCGCTGCACCGCATCTGCAACTTCTGCCGAAACGTGCTGCGCCACTGCTTTTCCTGCCAGACAATGTCACGTGGACTTCCATGTTTCTAACATTGCCAGGCCGTCCGCAAAACATCCTGGCTCTTCACGCATGCAAATGCGCCGCCAGATCGCCGGCTGTCAGTCGTCCGTCGTGGAGGGCCGAGGCGATCAACAAGCCGTCAAGGCCGGCTTGCGCAGCTTTCGCCACGCACTCTGCAGAATCTACGCCGCCGCCCGATATGATTCTGATATCCGGCGAAATGCATCGGATGTCCCCACACAATCGCAGAGTCGGAACGCCGTGTCCGGTTCCCACAGCCGCCAGATCCAGCACGATCAGTTGATGTATTCCCCGCTCGATCACAAATCGCACCAGGTTGAGCGGTGCAATTCCTTGCCAGACGGGATCATTGACAAGCAGTTCACCGTGCTTGAGATCGATGCTGAAGATCAATGAGGCAGAGTCCAGTCGTGTGACCAATGTCCCAAGCTGGCTCAGGTCGCGCATCGACTCTGACGCAATCACAACCTGACGCACGCCGAGCTGAAGCAATTCTTCAGTCTGGTCGACCGTCGCAGCACCGGCATCCACAATGAGCGAAACGCCCGTGCGCACCATTTCCGCTATCGTGCATCGATTGAGCTGCTGCCGCTCGATGGCATCCAGGTCGGCAACATAGCAGGCCGCGCAATGGAAATGCTGCTTGAGCGCATGCAGAACTTCTGTAGGTTCCGCACTGTTCGTCAACAGACTTTCAATCGCGCGATACCGACCGCGATCCCCGGCAACCGCCCGCACTGCAATCCCGTTGCGAATATCGATCACAGGGATCAACTGCATCACAAGAATCCGCCACAATCAATGTCCACGTGCATCCGTGTCGCCGTGATCTTCCGGCAGGTCCGAGTGCATCCATTTCATCAGCAATGGCGAAATGGCAAGGCAAATCAGACCACAGACGCCTGCCGCAATTGCAATCTGCTTAAAGACGTCGCCATAGACATGGACCGTCTCAAGCGGAATGGGGATCACATTCTCATCACCGCCGCCATGTTCAACGCCGGTGAATTGCGAAATGATGGCTGCCAGATACTGCGAGAATGCGGTCGCAAGAAACCAGGCACCCATGACCGTGCTTACAAGCACTTTAGGAGAAAGCTTTGTGATCATCGACAAACCAACCGGAGACAAACACAGCTCTCCGGTAGTGTGCAGCACGTAACCCAGGACGAGCCATCCGGCGGCGACCATTCCGCGTGAATCTGAAACATGTGCCCCGTACCAGAATACGGCAAACCCAAGACCCAATTGGATCAGTCCAAACGCGAACTTGACCGGCGTTGGTGGCTCGATGCCACGTGCCCCGAGAAACGTCCAGAGCGAAGTGAAGACAAGCCCAAAAATTAAAATACAGACGGCATTGACGGACTGAAACATGCTTGCCGTGAGTTCCTGGCTGCGAGTAGCCACTCCCATTCCGACGTTGTGTTTGTTGACATCCCAGTCAATTTCAAACGCAACATTTGCCTTGTGATCGTCAGCAGATCGCAAGGTATTGAGCTGATCCAGCGTGAAGAGCGTACTCCCATTGCGATACCCGAGTTGCTCCTGCGTCGGCTGAATTTTGATCGTCTGGCCGATGTCTTCCTCAGAAATTATTCGGGACTCGGATACGCGATCCACGTTTCGATCGGCAAAATTATTCAGGCTGCTGCCCGCCTGTTCAAAGAACGCCCAGAACAGCATCGAAAAAAATGTCAGTGTCAGAACGACCACCATGCGATGACGAGCGATGGTATCCAGCACAAACGTTTTGATGATGAGGTAACCAAATGCAAGGATCCCCGTGACGGTCAGTAACAAACCTGCTGGCTTGCTGATTTCTTCCAGAAACACCGCGGCAATCTTTGTGAACGTGCCACCCTTCTTGAATTCTTCGATAGTCGAACTGGCAATCAACTGCACCGGCTGTTTGTCGGACGTCAAAAGCGAAAAACCTGACACGAAGTGCATCAGGATTGCGATCGCAACAAAAATGCCAATCACGACAATCATGACCGTCTTTGGACTCACAGGGTTCTTTGCAGCTCCGGCGGCGGCTGGTAGTCCGCCGCGCGATAAAGCAGTGATCGAAATCACCCCGGCAATAGCGAGGCATACGGCCACGAATGCATTCCACACGATAGCCGTTGTATTGTCCGGTCGGTAGAACAGCAGGGCAAATATCGCCCCCATGGCACCGGCACCGATCAAAGCCTGTGTGACAAGATTGGGCATCACAAAGACGGCCAGACCCACCATCATCCCGATTGTGGCCAGACCGAACCCGAAGTGCCAGCCGTAGGTTTCACCGATGTAGCCACATAAAAGCGGACTCATGGCGGCCCCAAGGTTGACACCCATGTAAAAGATCGTGAACCCACCATCTCGAAGATGGCTTCCGGGGGGATACAGAGTTCCGACAATTGTTGAAATGTTCGGCTTGAAGAATCCATTTCCGACGATCAGTAATGCCATCGCCAGGTAAAAGGCATTCGGATTCTCAACTCCCATGATGAGATGCCCGGCGGCCATCAATAAACCTCCGATAATCACGGCAATGCGTTGGCCCAGCAGTCTGTCAGCCAACAGGCCACCTATGAACGGAGTCATATAGACCAATGCGGTGTATGCACCGTAAACAGTGTAGGCCCGGTTGTCGTTGTATCCCAGAAACCCCTTCGTCATGTAGAAGACCAAAAGCGCACGCATGCCGTAGTACGAAAAGCGTTCCCACATCTCGGCGAAGAACAAAGTAAACAGGCCCGTTGGGTGACCGAGGAGCGTTGACGAGTTTTTCGTGGCATCGCCGACTGCGGACGCTGAATTCATGGTGTGTCCTGACTTGATGAACAGATTCTCCGGAATGAAGGCACGCAGCTTAACTCTCCATGGCGTTTTGCAACAAGCACACAGGCAGACTTTCATTCCTGGTAGTCGGATTCCGAACAGGCGAAACCTGCGTCTTGTGGATTCACGGCGGCACAGGACAGCCGATTAAATTGCCGCGAGTGGCTTTCCCGAAGTTCTGACACTCCGCAACATGGCCGCTTGCATGGATATGGCTCTTGCATCCGACATCGCGAACCGGGATGATGAACAGCGCAATCATGCGACCTTGTCGGCAGCGAACGCCGCACAGTGCAGAATCTATATGACCCTGAGACGACATCATGAAAAAATGCCGACGTTGTACAAAACCTGCCACTCTGCACGTTACGGAAATCCGTGAAGGTGAAGCGGCAATCGTCCATCTGTGCGATACCTGCGCCAGGGAATATCTGGAGCAGAGTCCGGACGACGAGAATTCTACGACTGCTTCCGATCTGGCATCTAAGCTGGATGAATTGATGGGTGACTCGCATTCGCCCGCGAGTTGTCCGAATTGTGGAATCTCGTTCAGCGAATTTCGCGAAAGTGGTCGTTTCGGCTGTCCTCAGGACTATACGGAATTCATGACCGAGCTTTTGCCACTTCTGGAAAACATTCACGAAGACGTTGAACACAAAGGCAAGCGACCTCGAAGTACCGTTGTGGGGACTCAGGAACAGGGACAGCTGATCCAGCTCCGCAATGAACAGCGAAAAGCGATTGAAGAAGAAGACTACGAAAACGCCGCCCGACTTCGCGACGAAATCTCTACGCTCGAAAACGCCATGCGTGAAGAAACGCCAAAGAAACCTCGTAAGAAGAAGACAGCGCCACCCGAATAGGTTGGTCCTGCAGGCTGGAATTTGCCAGCTTTGCGAGCGTCGGAACACTGCCGTACGCGAATTCGCAAGGTGGGCTGACGCGGCTCAACAGCCGCTGTTCCGGTCGTATGAGTCGCACGATAAGCTGCTCTGCCATTGGTGTTTCTTGTCTGAGCCCGGAATCTTCCTACAATTCTGAGAGAGACCAGTTCAATTCGAAGTGCTGTCTCACTGATTTTCAAGGATACCTTTCGTTGAGTCCGGAACGCCCCGACAACTCGTTTTGCATGGCGGACCTCGCACGTACCAGTGGCGAATGGCTCCGGGGTGATGGTCCGGAATCGGACATTGTCATTTCCAGTCGCGTCCGCCTGGCGCGCAATGTCGCGGGCTTTGCTTTTGTGACACGCGCCTCCGCCGACGCACGATTTCAGATTGTGCAGATGGTGAAGTCAGCGATGCAGGATGAAATTCAGCATCGGCCTGTGCATCACGTTAACATCGAATCGCTGTCTGCGCTGGATGGCCAGATGTTGATGGAACGCCAGCTCATCAGTCGCGAACTTGCGCGAGGTGACGGGCCGCGTGCCGTGGCCATCAGCGAAGGCGAACGCCACAGCGTGATGATCAATGAAGAAGATCATCTGCGAATCCAGGTACTTCACAGCGGTTTTGCGCTCGACGACTGCTGGATGGAATGTGATGCCCTGGATGATCAGATCGAAGAAACTGTTCCCTATGCGTTCCATCCGGAACTTGGATATCTGACGGCTTGCCCGACAAACGTTGGCACGGGGATTCGTGTCAGCGTAATGGTCCATCTTCCGGCACTGCGTTTGACGCGGGAAATTCAGAAGGTGCATCAGGCCGCTCAGAAAATTAATCTCGCCGTGCGTGGTTTGTACGGGGAAGGCAGCCAGGCAATGGGCGACTTCTACCAGATTTCGAATCAGGTGACGCTTGGCAAGTCCGAAGAACAATTGATTGCGGAAGTGAAAGAAGTCGTTTCCCACATCATCGGCTGGGAACGCCGCGTGCGTGATCTGCTGGTGCGTGACAAACGCGCGGAACTGCACGATCAGGTCGCCCGCGCGTTTGGTGTGCTGACGAGCGCTCGGTCAATCAGCTCTGAAGAAACGATGCACCTGTTGTCGAGCCTGCGAATGGGGATCCAGCAGGGACTCATTGACAATCTGGATCTGGCAACCGTGAATGAGCTGTTTATTCACACTCAACCAGCGCACTTGCAGACACTGCACGGCGAGGCCCTGGAAACGGCGGAACGCAACAATGTCCGGGCGAATTACCTGCGGAAGCGACTCAATTCGTCGTCGCTGGGTTGATTGTTGCGTCGTTTGAGCAGACGCTTCTGTCCTGTGGTGCATCGCAATTGGTGGAACGCAGAATCCCGCTAACGCTCTGTCAGTCGTGTTTTGATGTGTGCCACTGGCTCTGCCTGTGCTTCCGGCGTTGGGGAGCACTGGCAAAGCCTGTGGCACGCAACCATCAATGAATGCGTGACAGAGCACTAGGCCCTGCGCGAACTGTGGGAAATATCCAGTTTGGGGCGCGCAGCAAAAAAACCGGCGCATGATGACGCGCCGGATTTCAGATTTGCGGACCAACAGCAAACAGCTTACCTCTTGGGTGCTGTGCAAAGTCCGTGAGTCTCTGCCATTGA
>JANOUN010000613.1:0-2611 GCA_031416875.1 Planctomycetota bacterium
CTGCCTCGCTGGCGCTTCGGGTTGGTATTAAATCAACACTCCGCTAGTCCTGGTCGCACCTACCGCCCAATGACAGGTCTGTCAGTCGATGAATCGGACGTGGAGATACGCGTGGCGCAGCGAGTGACGTCAATACAAGACAATCGCACGTCCCGGGCTGGCGTGGCAGTCGCGAATGCGGGTTGGGGCAAACAGAAAGTAAGCGTTCCCAGGAATGTTGCCCACGTTATTCAGGAATTCAACGCCGACCATATCATGGCCACCGAGAGTCCAATACGTGAACAAGGCACGGCGGGGATCGACTCCACCGAGATCCGGTGCATCGGTGGCGATGCAGCGGATCCCTTTGCTGTGCAGATAGTTGATCGCGTCCAGACCGGGCGCAGGCCAGCCTTCCGATTTTCCCGTGAGTGGATCCTGCCAGACGCCTTTGTCATCCGGAGCCGGCTTGAAGTGTTGATCGAGGTGTCCGGTATGGAACAGTACGATCTGACCCCGTTTGAATTCTCCGTGAGCCGTTTCATCAGCCTGAAGCAGTGCCACGGTAATCTCAGGTGATGTCGGCCATGCAGATTTCTGTGTCGTGCCGACCAGACTTCGCACATCGATCACCCGCGCGTCGCCGCAGGTCCAGTCGAGAGGTACTTTGTCTGTCGTCCGGGAACTAAAACCGCGCTTGCCGTATTTGGATTCATAATCCGCCAGCCAACCGCGCACTTCAGGAGAATACTCGACTGCAGCACCTTCCGGCGGAAGAGCAAACGATGGCGTCATCAGATGCGTGCCTGCAGTCGCATCCATCAAATGCGTGTGATGCCACATGTCGAGGTCAGGGGAGTACAGGAAATCGACTTTCACATAAACCTGTCGATGACGTCCTGCGAGCGAACCAGGGTTCGTGACAGGAAGATTCATCGCCAGCGTCGGCGACAAATCGATGGCACGCTTATTCCGAGCGGACTCAATCAGTCGCGCCGGAAGATCTCCGCCGACAACCGCAAACGCGCGTGTTTCGGAATACGGGCCGGCAGCATGCTTCGGCCCCAGCATGCAGTAAAACGCGCCGGTCGCAGGGAGTTGGCCAAGATTCGTGGCTCCTTCGGTCCAGATCATTCCATGCCGCAGGCCCGCATAGTGCGTGGGCTCAGCCAGATTTGGCATCGGCCCCATGCTCGCGCTGTCCGTGCCAAGTGTCATCACGCCGCGTGTTGCCAGGAATTCCATCGTCTCCGGATTGGGATCCGGATAGCCGGGCGATTTACGGTCCACGACATCCGCTATGTAGCGATGCCCCTCTGGAAATGGACGATAATACGTGTCGGAATAGTCGCTGCGAAACAGGACGACGTCGCCAAATTTCAATTTGCGATGCTGCTGCTCAAATCGTTCAATATGGGATGGCAGAACAAGTGGGCTAACTCCGTTGGGGGACTTGTCCAGCAGGTCACGCACATCGACAATGCACGCTTCACCGCCAAACTGCCATGCTTCAATCTTGTCTGTGTAAGACAGGCCGAACGGACCCGACTTCTCGCGATTCAGCTCCGGTCGCACGACGGAATGCGGCGGCACATCGAGTTGCGTTCCCGTGTTTCCGTCGATCAGCAACACGTCGATGTTGTAGGGACTGTTCGGCCCGATCGACTGTTCGTGGATCAATTGAAATCGAGGAAATGGATGCGTCGGCCACGTCGCAGGGTATTCCGGTGCAATCAGAAGCGAGCAATCGACGATGCGCGTTGTTGCGCCACCCTTTTCCTGAGCGGTCAGGGAGCCGCCGAGTACGCAGCAAGCAACGAACAGAAACCTGAAGTGCATCATGTGAATCACGGTTCGATGGAACACGCTGCCGGAACGTCGAAATCTCATCATGTTGCTGCCTCTGCCTTGTGAATTGAACACGGAGAGTAGATTGCAACCGATGTGAAGCAGGCTGTCCAGCGACTTTGATGGCGGGTTATTTTGATGGCGGGCTATGTTGTCCAGGGTCAACCTTCGCCATGGTCGCCCTCCCTTGACGGGACAAGGTCGATAGCGGGATCTGATCTTCGATGTGTGGCGATCACATGGCTGCGACCACGCAGGGCTGAACTGGGCTGCGCAAAAGCAGGGAATCCGGGCGATCCGAAAAGATCCATTCTATTCCCGTCCATCGGGCGAGAAGATTGTTCACCGGGTGCCCCGCAATTGAAGCTGGAGTTGCTCCTGAATTCACTCTGCGCCAACTGCGCGCAAAGCGTTCCGTGCCAAAGGCACAGAATGTGAAAGCCCAGGGCAACGCCCTGGGAACCTGCGAAACGAAAGACCAGAGCCCCAAAGGGGCGAAATGATCGTGCATCCCCATTACGCCCTTTCAGGGCTCCCACGTTCGATATGGCCGTTTCCTGGGGCGATGCCCCAGGCTTTCACATTGTGCCGCGTGGCGGCAAACCGCTCCGTCACACGATCCGTGCCGACGGAACAAAACCCGGATAACTCAGACGCCCTCAAGAACCCGACTTTTGCGCACGCCAATGCGGCTTCCACGACTCTGATCTCAGAGCAGGGAAAAGTGCGCACAAGCTCCTTTTGATCGCACGAGGTGTGCTCATGGGCACATAGTTGTGCAGGG
>JANOUN010000614.1:0-2712 GCA_031416875.1 Planctomycetota bacterium
CGCCGTGGTCGCAATGATTGCAACCACCGAAATGCTGCCCCATTCTCGCGTCGGTCAGTGGCTCGGGCGTCGAGGTTTCTGGAAAGTTCCTTCCGTGCCACCACGAACGAATCGCTGGTGGCAACCCGCCATTCTGTTGACCGTGCTGGGACTGACCGCGTCATCCGTCATTCACCACGTCGGGCCATCCCGGGGACGGACGTGGTCCTGGGCTCGCCCTCATTCCGCGAACTGGCCAGTCGAACTGCTGCCGGCATTACAGCAGTATTCCGAAGGCGGACGTCGCAGCATCAATATTCTGAACGATGAAGAATACGCCGGCTTCCTGATTTACAACTGTCCGGAATACAAAGTGTTCATCGACAGTCGATGTGAACTTTATGGGGACGACTTCCTGCGACAGTATGTTCAGCATCAGGGTGATCCGGAAAAAGTTGGCGAATGGATTGCTGCATACAGCTTGCAGGCGGCCCTGGTCAAGAAGGGATCGCCCCTGCGCCAATCTCTGGCCGAGTTGCCAGGATGGCAGATGGAGAGTGAAAACCCAAGAGCGGAATTCTGGGTACGCATGCCATCTGGTCTGCCAGCAAACGATCAATGACCCATACGAGCAGTCCGGCGTTTACGTCCAGTCTGCATCGTCGTCACGAATCTCTCCCCGTTTTACGCCATACCGCCAAAACCGATTTGCCCACGGAATAACGTGTGAGCGGATCGAACACTCGGGAAAGACGCACCAGCACCTTGTCCCAGAATGCGATCTGTCCCCTTCGAGGCATGGCACTGTGAAGCAGGAATCGGTTGGCAATGGACGCCAACATTCCCATCGAGTCCAGATAAGCAAACCTGACAAGTTCCAGACTGGGCGGTGCCTGTTTGAGCAGTGTACATTTCTCATAACGCCGAAAGTGCCCAATGGCTTCGTCGAAAGGAGTGAACAACCATTGATGTGCTGGCGAGACGACAACCAAATAACCACCGTCCGAAAGCCGCTCGGCAGCGTGTGCTAATTCTGCCTGATCGTCGGCAATGTGTTCCAGTACGTCAATGTACAGCACAGTATTGAACCGGGCATCCTTTGGCAGGTCCGGAAGTGTGCCGATCGCCAGTCGACAGAATCCCGGGAGGTTCCCCACACGAATCGCCTCCTCAATCGACTGGCCCAGCGTTTGGTCCGGCTCCAGGCAACACCAATCCTCGCAGGATGAAGGGACCAACATTTGCGTCGTGCCCCCCACGCCAGCTCCGACTTCCAGTATTCGCGCACCCAGGAACGGATGGATGCACCGGGCCAGGTAAGCCTTCCAGACGGTGGCCTCCGCAAAGAGTTCGAGTTCCGTGCCCGCATACTTCGATGAATTCATTCCTGCCGTTCCCCTGCTGGCGATCGAGGGAAGACAGATTCGCATTTCGCCACGAAGTATCCATGATCGCGAGACGGCAGGAACATGGCACCGATTCGCCCGCTGAGAATCACAAAACTGAAGTGACCGGCCATCATCAGTGACTGCAGCAGGAATATTGCGAGCAGAGCAACGCTGTAGGTAGCCCAGCCCGGAATTGCGAGTTCTGTAAACAACCGGACAAAGACGACGCCGAGGATCCCGGTCATCGCCGACAGTATCAGCAACACACACACCAACAGCAATCGCACTCCCACAATATCGCTGAACACGGAAATCGCAGCCAGGCCATGCACGACCAATCTCACCAAATTCATATGCGTGGAACCATCCAGGCGTTGTGCTCGCGAGGTCGGAATGTCACACCACGGAATACGAACATGCACAACAGCCGCCGCATAATGGCTCCAGAGTTCGGACGAAACCACAAGAGACGAGACGGCCGCCGGCGGAAGCACGCTGAAATTGCCGACCCGCACTGAATGCCCCGTCAGCAGTAAGTGCAGCCAGCGAAACAGCAGGTACCCAAGCCTGAACACGAAACCCTCAGAACGTTTAATACGGGCCGCGAACACCACTTTTTTTCCTTCTTCCGCGTAGTATCGCTCCAGCAGCCGCGATATATCTTCCGCAGCATCCTCACCGTCCGAGTCCATGATGACGAGCGGGCAGTCGATCCCCTGATCCTGCAAGTGGCAGAGCCCAAGGCAGATGGCGCGCTGATGGCCCAGATTGCGACGCAGACGGAGAATGCGGATTTCTTCAATGCATTGGAACTCGCCCGCTCCAAACGATGCGTCTCTCACCATTGTCGATCCGTCATCAACAATCAGCACCGAACACGTAACCCCGGCTGCGGCAAGACATGCGTCAACCCTGGCCAGCAATGCCTCCGCCGCGTTCCAGTCGTTATAGACCGGCATCAGAATCCGGATCCGGACACCATCTGTCCTTTCCCGTTGCATTTGACAATTCTCCGTGGAAAGCCTGCTACTCATCACAGTCGCCCGCGCACGGGAATCGCCATTCCTGCGGATATCTTAAATCCCGAAGTCTCTGGTTGTACAGGACGATAGCCGCAAATACCCAACGCCTGACAAAACACTTGAGAGTTCTGTCATCTCGATAACACTTGGGCTGATGCGGACATGCGAAACTGGTCCGCGCAGCGACGAGGATCCGAATCGGCAGTTCTGTGGATTTAATGGCTCATCGACAAATGAAGTGCGCGGCTTCACCAGGATGACTTAGGCGACAACTGCAACACGGAGTCCTATGGACAGATTTGAAGTGGACATGTGGAGTAGCA
>JANOUN010000615.1:0-3825 GCA_031416875.1 Planctomycetota bacterium
AAAGCCGAAGAGGGCAGTAAGTTTGAAAACTACTTCGACTGTCACGAACGAGTTTCCAAAATGCCCGCGCATCGGTTTCTGGCCATGCAGCGCGGTGAAGCCGAAGGCATCCTGCGCGTAAGTCTGTCGATGGATGATGAAACGCAGCAGAGGCATCTTAAATCGAAACTCATCACAAACCCGAACTTTGAATTCCGCACGGAACTCGAAGAGACCGTCGCCGATTGCTACAAACGCCTGCTGCGGCCGGCCGGCGAGAGTGTGCTCATGCAGCAATTGAAGGAAAAGGCCGACGCGGAGGCGGTGCAGGTGTTTGCCAAAAACATGCGAGATCTGCTCATGGCCTCTCCTGCAGGTCCGCAGGTCACGATCGGCATCGATCCAGGTTTTCGTACCGGTTGCAAAGTCGCGGTCGTCGATGAAACCGGTCAGTTTCTGACCAGCGAAACCATTTATCCGACTCCGCCTCGCGAAGAAAAAGAAAAAGCCGGTGCCACGTTGTTGCGGCTGATTCGCGATTACAAAGCCACGCTCATCTCGATTGGCAACGGCACGGCCTCGCGCGAAACCGATCGATTCGTGTCCGATCTGATTCGTCAGCATGGATTGAAGACCACCAGGGTCGTTGTGAACGAAGCAGGTGCCTCGGTCTATTCCGCCAGCGAAACAGCGATCGAAGAATATCCTGATCTGGACGTGACCGTTCGCGGTGCGGTGAGCATCGCCCATCGCCTGCAGGACCCATTGTCAGAACTTGTGAAGATCGATCCGCAATCGATCGGAGTCGGGCAGTACCAGCATGATGTCGATCAGACGATGCTGAAAAAAGCACTCGACCGCGAAGTGGAATCGTGCGTAAATTCCGTGGGTGTCGATGCGAACACCGCCAGCCCGTCGCTGCTGTCGTACGTCGCGGGGATTGGTGCCGTGCTGGCGAAACGCATCGTGGCCTTCCGTAATGAACATGGAGCGTTCAAGTCACGCAGCGAACTCCTCAAGGTGCCACGCTTCGGCCAGAAAGCATTTGAGCAGGCAGCCGGATTTCTGCGCATCCGCGACGGTGTGCAGCCGCTCGACAATTCCGCCGTGCATCCTGAACAGTATCCGCTGGTCAAAAAAATGGCCGCGAATCTGAAGACAGACGTGAAGACGCTGATCGGCAACGAAACACTGGTCACAAGTCTCAACATTGCCGATCTGATTTCTGCGGACGCCGGTGAATTCACGGTCCGGGATGTCCTGCAAGAACTCGCTCGCCCCGGTCGCGACCCGCGCAGCGAATTCAAGGTCGCCACATTTTCTGAATCGATCCATGAAATCTCCGACCTGCATGTCGGCATGATTCTGGAAGGTGTTATCACGAACGTGACAAAGTTCGGAGCCTTCGTGGATATCGGTGTGCATCAGGACGGACTCATTCACATCTCACAACTGGCCGACCGCTTTGTCCGCGACCCGTCTGAAGTCGTCGCGGTGGGCGACATTGTCAAAGTCACGGTCCTGGAAATCGACCCCGACCGCCGCCGGATCGCACTGTCGCGGAAATCACAAAAGTAGAACCCGCTCATCCTGAAATCTGAATATCCTTATCCTGCTCGGTCTGCATGAGTGTGTTGTCCGGTTGCTTCCTGACCAATGCCATGAGTTTTGAGACATCGCTTCCGTTATTGACTGTCGTCCTCTCAAATCTTCCTGCCCCACATTTTCCTGCCAATGGATCTTTGATCCTGCTGCCAAACGGGAAACGGCAGGAATATGAGGGGCAGGAAAATGAAGACAGTAAATCGCTGGTCGATCAACGGGGTGCCTGCTGACGACTGCTCGCCAAGTCCGCTTGGTCACGCGCACCACGCCTGACTCACAGAAGGAATTCAAAAAGGTTTTGGAATCAGCGGTTGACGGAATTAGCGACCGTCGCTGGTTTATTTGAAAAACTGTCTCGATGCTGATTCAAATCGCGCGGATCAATGCTACGATTTCAAGCAGCGATTGTCAGATCAGTCAGAAGGTAAACGATGGAATCCACGCAAAAACCAGTGCTGAAAGCGTTACTTGTGGCGGATCACGTCTACAAAGACTCAACTTCCGGAAAAATTATCGTCTGCGGTATATTTCACAATATGTTTCTCCGTCGGACATCGGAACAACCACCAGCCTTCACTGAGGTTCAAAATGGATTTGCTGCAGGATCCCCATTCGCATATGTCGCGGTTACAGAAGCGAAGGGGTCACACACGCTCAACCTTCGGTATGTGAATTTAGCCACTGATTTGGTCTATTTTCAAGTTGAGCTGAAGGTTGAATGCAAAGACCCGCTCCTGACAATCGATATTCCGGTGCCGCTACCAGTTTTGCCGATGGAGAAGGGCGTTTACGCTCTCGAATTATTATGGAATTCCAACGATCCCATGGGGTCATTTCGAATTACGGTTGGAGATGTCAATGACAACACAATCCACTGAAACAGTTACGCAGGTGACTCCGCAGCCATTGCCAGATGAGTGCCATTCGTTTGAATGCCGCGGATTCATGTATGAAGATGAAGATGGGGGATTTTGTGCGTATGCAATTCGACTGCCTGGCGTGTACGGCGAGGGAGAAACGGTAGACGAAGCCTTTTCCGATCTGTGCGAGGCGTTCCAGATGGCTCTTGAACTGTACTACGAAGAGGGGAAACAGATTCCCTGGAGAGACAGGCAAGTCGATGAAGCAAGACACGGAGTTGAACGATGGGCGGTTGTAAATGTCAAAAAAACTTCCCTCGGTTAATGGCCGACAAGTAATTCGTGTACTGGAGCATTACGGTTATCGTGTCGTGCGTGTTCAAGGCAGTCACCACTTTATGTCTGCGGAAGGAAAGCAGTCCGTGTCTGTTCCAGTGCATGCAGGTCGAGACATCAAGAAGGGTACGCTTAACGCCATCATCAAAGATGCCGGTCTCAGTCACGACGAATTCTGCAATCGTCTCTGAACTTCAGTGCCGGGATCACTTCGATTTCGTGAAAAACCGCTGGTGACAGGCACCGTGACACACTTGGTGACAGGCACCGTGACACACCTAGTGACAGGCACCGTGACACACTCTGTAATAGGTTGTCGGGAGAATCTGGTCCGATCCTGCTACCCGAATATCGATCGGACCTCCCGTATCGTGCGATACCGGTTCAAACCCTGCTGCGGACATCACCGCCTTCTGGGCCAGGTTCGGCACATACGCCCCCTTGGCAATATCCGTCCGCGTTACCCGCTTCTCTCCTACACGGCGCATCGACGCCCGGAATTCATCAAGAAAAGGCATTGGCATTCTCCGGTGCAACAGGTTCTTCCTAATCACACTTGGCGTTTGAGGATCCAGCCTTTCGCCAAACCCAGGGCAGCGGGAGAATCCGTAAAGTCAGACCAGAATCGTTATTCTTTCGGGATCGAACCTAACGCCAGAAACATAGGCAACGGTGACGGTCTATCTCCCAACTCACCCGAAATCACTTCGAATGGCTCAAAGCCAAACTGTTCATAAAACGACACGGCATTGGCTTTAGCATCAACCATAACCCCAACACACCCGGTTCGATCGGCCATTTCGTGCGCGATTTGAAATGTGGCTCGCAAGAGCTGTTTGCCAATCCCTTGCCCTTGCGACGTTCGGGCAACGGCGAGTCGAGCCAACCTCAAGGCGGGTAATGGATACCTGGGCAGCCGCTTACGAGCCGATTTTGGCAAATGCTCAATCGTGATTGAAGTCGCGGATAAGGTGACAAATCCCAGGAGTTCGCCTTCGCTAACCGCAACATACGTGGTGCCGATATGAAGTTCAAACTGATTTTG
>JANOUN010000616.1:0-1711 GCA_031416875.1 Planctomycetota bacterium
ACGTTCGATCATTGCCGCCGAATTATCCACCGCATGAATTGTGCAGTCCGGGGGTGCCTGGCGTCTGATCAACCGCGTCGCGGCACCCAGCGAGCAGCCGAGATCCCAGACGCTGGTTCCAGGGCGCACAAACCGGGCCGCCAGCTGTTCGATCATCGACAGGATCGACGCATATCCCGGCACCGACCGCGCAATCATGTCCGGAAAGACTTTGACAACCTGTTCGTCAAATTCAAAACTACCAACCTGATTCAGCGGCAGAGAATAAATGTCATCGCGCATCATGGTTCAGTCGTTCGTCATGCCAGTTCGGGTTGCTGACGTTTCTCAAGAGCATACGAAACGAGGCCTTCCAGCGCCAGACAGCCGAGTCCCGCCAGCAGCAGCCAGCGCCAGAATTTCTGACGGGATTCCAGTTCCGCGGCATCCAGTTGTGCCGCAAGGTCGGGATCGTTTGACGGCTGCGAAGTGTCGTGCACGATCGCAATGTCCGGCGACATGCCCAATGCCTGCAACTGGCCTGCGGGCAGCGGTTCGGTGCGACTTTCGGACGCAGCGACGGTCACCAGCAGACTGACGGATTGCGGGCCCTCATTGTTTACGCTGCTGAGTGTCCAGCGACCGGGTTCATCGAGAACCACGGATTTTACCTCGGCCACCTTCGCTGCATTTGACTCCGTCCCGTTGGAATTGGCATCCGGGGCGATGTGGACTGGATCCGGCGCGTACGGCATGCCATTGGGCCGCGTCAATGTCCAGACGTCGTTCCCAGCCAGTTCCGCGGGAGTAATGCGGTGACCAACTTCCAGCAACTGATGTCCTCTGCGACGCGGGTGGGCCATTTGCACCATGCGTTGAATCATCGGCGGAAATCGTGTCGATAACGCCCACTGGCTGTCGTCCGGATGCCAGCCGGTGGCCAGTACGATCAGGCGTCCGCCCGACGGATGAGTGTACTCAAGCACCGCCGGACTGCCGGAATCGAAACGAGCCACGACGCGCACGGCGTCAGCTTGCTTCTCGTCCAGCGTCAGCTTGCGATAATGTTTGAAGCGGATCGAGGAAAAGTCAGAGAACCTTGCGTCCGCGAATGTAGCGAACAGTGGCGACGAGAAATCGATCTGTCCGAGCATGGCATAATCTTTGACGTCGGCTTCGCTGAACGTTAATTCCGGCGGCAAGAGACTCCTGACGGACTCTGCCATCTCAACCGACTTCAATGCAAGGACGACAACGCCGTCCTGTTCCAATACGCTTTTCAGTGACGTCGCCAGGCTCACCGGAATCGACTCGGTCACAAAGACAAGTCGCACATCCGCAGGAGCCGGTACGGCAACTCCGTCTGCACCCAGGAGATCTGTCACCTCGATCGGATCCGTTTCGTTGCCATCCAGAGCGCGTTGCAGAAAATAGCGCATGGCTTCGGCGTTGTTAGGATCCGTCGAGCCTGCGTGAGCGACGTGGATCACGCCGCGTTCGTCGATCGGCAAATCGACGACGTTGTCAAACACATGCGGTTCGCCGAGCAATTCGACGCCGACGATCTGTGGCTGTCCCTGAACGGCGTCGGGCATGGAAAACGTCCGTCGCTCTCCGCCGCCCACCTCGGCCGTCAGCGGAGTTCCAACCGGCAGGCCTTTTGTATCAAACGTCTGCAGGATGTATTTGGTCAGCGCAGCATCGCCGGAGTTAGTGACACGCACACGAATTT
>JANOUN010000617.1:0-2872 GCA_031416875.1 Planctomycetota bacterium
GGAGCTGTCATAAGAAGTTGTCGTGCTGAAGGGGAGGTTGTGGTTGGACAGTGCCTGGAGCCTGATCGGCTCAATTTGAAATTTGAAATCTGAGATTTCAAATCCGAGTTTAACAGGATCAAGCTTCCGTTGCCTGCATCAGCCCTCGCATGTATCCATAGGCAAATAACCGGCCCAGCATCGTATAGCCGGGTTCGCCGTGATCTTCACCCACCATTTGTGGCACATGATCCGGTCGAATCGGGCCGGTGAAACCAGTGTCTCGAAACGCCCGCATTGCCGCCACCATATCGGTCGGTCCATTGTCATGAAACGTCTCAGCAAATGACTGCGCGTTGCCCCGGACATCGCGAAAGTGCACATACTGAATGTGCGAACCGAAGTGTCGAATCGTTGCCGGGATATCGACGTTCATCGTGGCAAACGTTCCCTGACAGAAGCACATCGCATTCGAAACGCTGGGAGCAAGCAAGAGCAGCCGATCAAATCCGGCGATGTTGTGCATGATGCGAGGTTTCCCCAGCAGTTCCGGCAACGGAGGATCGTCCGGATGCATGGCCAGAATCACACCGCACTGCTCAGCGACTGGCAGGAGTCCGTTCAGCATCCGTTCGAGCTGCTCCCAGAGTCGTTCCGGAGTCAGTTTTCGCGCCAACGCATCGAATTCCGCATTCGGTGGCCGATAGCCCAGTCGCACGGCATTTTCCACTTCGGCAAGATCAAAGGCCGTGACTTTGGCTCCGCCGCGTTCCGGTGCGTCCAGCCGAGTTCGACACCAGTCTGTGCCCGCCATGAAGTTGTAACACAAAAGTCGAATACCCAGTTCGCCCATTTGACGAATCAGCAACTTCAATGCTTCGATCTCTGATCCGTCGTCACAGCCGAGCTTAATGTTCTCAATCGGCAGGTATCCTTCGACAACCGCCAGTCGCATGCCGAACGAAGCAATACGTTCCTGCGCCAGCTGCAGCACTCGGGCGTCAGAGCCCGGATAGCGATGCACGACGTCCGTCACTCCACACTGCGCTGCCAGTTGGAGGTTTTCGTCGGACATCGGCGTCAGGACAGTTGCGAGTTGCATTCGATGTGGAGCCTGTGATTTGTCAAAGTGAAAGCAGGGTATGAGTATGGTGTGAGTAGGGTGTGTGCAGCGCAGCGAAACACACCACATCCGGACAACTGCAAACATTCACGGTGCGTTGCGCGTTGCTTCACGCACCCTACTTTGCCGTCATTTCGCACAAACAGTTTTGATTCTGTCGCAGAGAATATTCACTCGCGGCGATGAGTCCATTCGTCCGTTATTGAAGACTTGCCGGTGACTGATAGAGAAAAGTGACTTCTTCAGCTGTAATGGCTCGGCGAAAAATCATCAGATCATCGAGATCTCCGATGTACTCGATGCCGAGCATGATCGCAACTTTGCTGAGATCCCATTTGTAGACGAGCGGCTGCCGGATTACTCCCTGAAGAGTCCCGTTCACAAAGAGACTTGCAACAGACGGGCTCTCGCTGGAGGAATTGACGTTGTCAAACGTAAACACAACATGCGTCCAGTCGGACCTTGAGAACGGCGGATTCTTCACGGTAACCATCGGCCGTTTCTCGACGGGCCACTGTTCCCACGGAATGTCCTTTGGATTCCAGTGCTTCAGGTCCGAAAACACGCCGAGACGAAAATCCCGCGGAAGCTCCTTGTCAAAATCCACAAAAAATGCACCGTTGTTCCATGCGTGCTGAGTGATCTGCAGAGGATCACAATAGCCAGGCAGCAGATCCTTGTCAGGATCAAGTCGCATCCACAGTGACACACTTCCTGACCAGTCCTTGTCGGCATAGTGCATTTCCGTCCCGGCAAAGCAGATGACTTCGTTAGCCCTCCCGGTGAACCTCAGACAATCCCCGAACCTGCCTTCGCCGCGCGCGACACTGACGTCTCTGCGCTGAATGCCGGGCACGAGTATTTTTCGCTCAAGCGAATCTGCCGTCATGATCAAACCCTGACCCGTAGACACCGTCGCGTTTGCGTTACCGTCGAATGGGGCGTGGAAGTGCAGGGCGTCGGTCAGTTCGATCTTAGCCGAGGAAACACTCTGGCCCTCCGCTCGCGGGGCGAAGAACGCAACGAAAAGGAAACATGTCGCAAGCTGTCTCATGGAAGGAGTACCCATTGGAATTGGTAAGTGTCCGCCGCAGCCTGAGACGATTCGTCCGCTGGATGCATTGCCAATTCTGGTGTAATCCAGACGCAAAATCCAGCAAAGCATGATTTCGCCCATGACTGGCCAGTTTGCAAAATCGTAGGGTGTGACAAGCGCCAGCGCAGGCACACCATGTCCGTGATTCGGTGTGCCTGCGCGTTGCTTGTCACACCCTACAGGTTGCGCATGGTCAAAAACGGGGAGACGGTGATTTGAATCTCCTGTTCAACTCAACAGACTTTTGTCGCACGGATTCGCCAACCTGTCAACAAAGTGCTGTGTCCCCGTCGTTCGCGTCTCTGAACGCTACTCCGCGTTCTCCGTCCGCACTCGCGAAGTCAAATCCTTATTAGTTCGGCGTCGCCCATTTCCCAAAGATAGTTATCAAAGACACGTTCGTGAAACCACGCAGCTTTCGTCAATGCGGCGAGCGAGTCTTGGGTCTCGTGCCATGCCGCGAAGAATCGTTGTAGTTTCGTCAGACGTTGCGTGGCTAGCGTGATGTCAGACTTGCGCTCTTCGTACTGTGTTCGCCAAGTTGCATAGTAGTCCGCGTAATCCCGGTTTTTGAATCGATGGTCTAAGCGCTTGAGCCCTCGCACCGCGCGAGTGTCGTATATGATGTACGGGCTGCGAAATGTTAGCCACAAGAGTTTCGAAGCAGCAGAGAC
>JANOUN010000618.1:0-3267 GCA_031416875.1 Planctomycetota bacterium
CGGTGCCTCCATCCGAATATGAAATATCCCGCCTTTTCGCCAACAGGCCTGATGTTCGTAGCCTGAAGCGCCTATGGAACTGTACAATTCTCGCGTGGTCATTTCGGATTTCCTGATAAGTCAGATTTAGACACCTGCTCATCAGACCGACTTGGCCACTCTCTGTAAACCCCTACCGCCACTGAAACTTACGACGCGCACTTAATTTGTCGATGAACCGAATTCACGTGCCCTGTCACTGCAGGACGTGTGCGACAAGTCCGGGATCACTCGCGCGAGTCTGTCGCTGATGGAAAACGGCAAAGGGAATCCTACGATGACAACGTTGCGTCGCGTCGCCGAAGCCATTGGCGTTGAGATTCTGGTGATGGTCAAAGGTTAACGCGAGAAGTCCGATCCATTTATGAATTGCACCGGGCTACGCGGCACCGAGGTCCATCATGCGGCGCCAGGCACTCACCTGACCAAGATGCATCATCATGTGACCACCGCAGTAAAATGTCTGCAGTGAACCCAGTGTCGGAAACAATTCCGTCATGCGACCACCCAGCGGGTTCACGGACTGAAAAGCTTCATCCGACAAAGAACGCAGCACGGGCAATGCGGCCTTATAGCCATCGAAGAATGCCTGTGTCACTGCGGCCATCGGGGGATAGACCGTTCCATCCGGATCATCGACGCATTTTGCATCTTTTGAAAACACCGCGTCAAAACCTTCCGGAGCGACCGGCCCTGGCTGACCTAACTGGCTGAGGATTCGCGGCCCATACAGGCTCAGATGGCCGTAGACAAATGCAGGATGATTGGATTCAATCACCTTTCCATTGACCACCGCAAACCGAGCGAACTGTTCCGGTTTCACGTCGTTCAACAGACGCTCTGCGTAACGCAGACACTGCTCCAGAGAATCCGCCATCACATTTCCCAGAGAACGATTCATAACTACCCTTCGTTTGAAAATCTGAATTCAGTTCGTGGATGCTGTTCCGCTCATGGCTTTGCATCCAGTTCAAATCGTCCGTGATCGGATGCCATCATCAGCACCAGATAATTGAGTCGTGCGGCGTTGGCGATCTTGGCAAAGTTAATGCCATCCATCGTATCGGTCGGCTTGTGATAGTATGGACTGAAGCCGCCAAAAAGAAACGTCACCGGAATCCCCTTCTCAGAAAACGAAGCATGGTCGCTGCGTCCGTCGACACGTTCCTCTTCGTCGTATTCGAACACAAAGCCGATGGACTCATTTGCCTTCTCAACCATCTGATGCAGCTGCAGCGAATGGTCTTTGCTGCCCACGAGATGAATCGTGTTGAGGTTTTCCGCTGCCGTTTCCGACGGGGATTCTTCGTTACGACCGATCATGTCGATATTCAGCATGCAGATCATGTCCTGCAGCGGTCGCAGCGGATTGCTTGTATAATGCTTTGATCCCAGCAGCCCCCGTTCTTCGGCACAAAACGCAATCATCAGGACGCTGCGTTTAGGTTTCACCGGATTCGCATGGATGGCTTTTGCGATCTGAAGCAACGAAGTTGAACCAGAACCATTGTCATCGGCTCCCGGATAGAGTTCGCCGCGCTGCACGCCCAGATGATCAAGATGCGCCCCGATACAAATATGCTCGTGCCGCAGTGACTCGTCGCTGCCCGGATACCAGCCGACGACATTCGGCACGTCGATCGATTCGCGTTCGATCGACAGCCGGCAGTCAGCGATCTGCGATGAATCGAGCGTTAAATTCCCTGTCGGATTTTCATCGCCAAAAAAGTTCTCCGCTGCGCCACATTTCGCCGCAAGTGCATTCGCCGCGGTGCGTGTGATCAGGGCAACGGGGATCGCGCTGGGAGTTTGTTCTGACTGATTGACGGCTTCATTGCGGACTCGTCCATCGTCCGCCACGATCAGGAGGCAGGCCGGTTTTGCTTTCAGGACAAATGGATCTTCGGCACTGAAGCGACGCCCGGCCTGGACGATGAGCAGTCGCCCGGCATACTGACCGTCCGAAATCTCCGGCGGCGAATTCGTGAGCGTCGCAAATGTGACCGGCATGGAATTTTCAAATGCCCCGGCAAATGAACTGATGCCGTACGAATTGCCTGCAATGCATTCCTCGCCGTTGACCTTCACACCACATGCGTCGGCATGCACCAGCAACTTGATGAAGGGCACATTCTGGAACCACGAACCGTTCTCACCTGCCGGCTGAAAACCGCTGGCTTCCAATTGTGACGCGAACCATTTCGCCGCATTGAGGAATCCTTCCTGACCGGTTCCGCGGCCTGCCATCTCGCCTTCGACCAGGTGCTCCAGAATCTCTGCAGATTCCGATTCCGTGATATCGGCAAACCCAGCTGAGTACTCGACCGGCACCGGCGTCACAACACTGAACAAACCTTCGGTTGCCGGAGCCACTGGCGCAGCCAGAATCAGCGTCCACATGACAAGAACAAATCGCCTGAAGCTGGATACCACGCGTGCATTCCCTGGAGGCCGTCGGGGATAGAATCTATGCCTGAGGAATAGTAGACGATTCCGCGGCGTTTTTCGAACGGTTCCAGCAACGCACGTCATGCCGCTCGGAAATTTTGCTGCGTGTCGTCTGAAATCCGGAACCGCATCGGGTTGATGTCGGGAACCTTGTCAGGCCGAGTGCCAGCGGGGCGATGATTTAAGGTGGGATAAGCTTCCAGCTTGTCAGGTTTCTCAAAAAGCGCTGAGTTTTCATAAAGCGAAGGCAAGCTGGAAGCTTACCCCACGTAGAATTCAGATTTCAAGTTTCACTACACGGTGTGCTTCGAATGGGCTGCTAAGCAGCGGCCAGCAGGGCCAGTTCGTCGGCGTTTACAGCAACGATCGCGATGCCGAACTTGTCCGCAAGTTCGGCAACTTCTTCAGGGCTGATGATAATGGTCATGCCGGATTCAATTGCCAGGACTTTGCCGCCTGATTCGTGCATCGTTTTGATCGTTTCGATTCCAATGGTGGGAACGTCAAAACGCATGTCTTGCTGCGGCTTGGCAACTTTCACGACCGTAAATCCACCACGTCGACACAGTTCCCCGGCGCGGCGGATACAGCGATCGGTTCCCTCAATCGCCTCAACCGCGATCACCGCTGTGTCATTGACGACGACGGTCTGTCCGATGTCCAGGCGACCCATTTCACGAGCCAGCTCCCAGCCGATTCGAATGTCTTTCCATTGCGCGGCCGAAGGGCGACGATGTGTGAGGAATCCGTGTTTCACGAGTTACTCCGGGCAGTACTTGA
>JANOUN010000619.1:0-20117 GCA_031416875.1 Planctomycetota bacterium
CATCATTTCCTTACCTGCACCCAGACTCACCCAGCTGACCGCCGGATCAGCGCCGTAACCACCCTCGGCTGCGGCTTCGATCGTCGGGAAATACATGTGATGGCCATTGCAATAGCCAAAGAACAGGGTTTCCGCTGCCCGGGATCGCTGTTTGAGTCGCATGGCGTGATCACGGCGTTCATCATCGCTCCGGGCCATTCGGCAGAGAATCGCAGGTCAGCCGCTTCCAGCATCGTCGGATGGGCCGCATAGTTGACAACAATCGCGATGGGCTTGCCGCTCAGATCGTCCAGACGCATGACGCCGAGTTCGGTATCGACCGGCTTCGGCTCAATCTTTGTATGGCGATTCCGATTCATGGCCACAGGTTTTGTTCCCCAGCCGATCTTTGCATCCTGAACATCGGCAGCAGCCGCGTTGATTGACTGGAGAGAGCCGCAGTGCCTCGTCGTCAGCTGGAGTTTGAAATCGGCGTGCGTGTTGTAGGGCGGGTGGAACGCTGGGGCCATCCATTGTGTTTGGCATTCTGATCACTGTCAGTGGGTCCACAACAGCCAGTCGGAGGCGATTCAAAACCGGCCACTTTGAGAGTTGAGAGATGCGCTGTGCCTCATCTGCGGTTCAGATCCGTGGATTTGAGGGGCGGTCA
The DNA here is from genome assembly GCA_031416875.1 of Planctomycetota bacterium. Lineage (GTDB taxonomy): Bacteria > Planctomycetota > Planctomycetia > Planctomycetales > Planctomycetaceae > SXXK01. The sequence goes on from JANOUN010000619.1 coordinate 650, forward strand.
TATCGAATCGGCTATCGATCGCACAAATTCAGGCGATACAGGCACTTGAGGCGACACCGTTCGTGCTGATGAGTCCGAGAATGACGTCCAATTCATCGTTCGTGGTCGTGGGGCCGGTTGTTTTGATTGCCTGCCGACGATTACCATGCGTGCCGCTTCTGAAACGCATCTCGGTGCCAGTGAAGGCCGGCAGTCGTTCGCCGAGTCGCGTTCATGTCGAAACGTTACCTGTTTTTCTTTCGGTTAAGTCATGGCATCGTTCTTCAAATCTTCTCGTCGTGTCGAATTCTGTGAGACGGACATGGCGGGGATCGTGCATTTCTCCAATTTTTACAAGTGGATGGAGCAGTGCGAACACGAGTTCTTTCGTTCGCTGGGTCTGTCGATTGTGGGGCCTCGGTCGGACGGCGCGACGATTGGCTGGCCTCGCGTTTCGTCTCAGTGCCGTTTTGAATCGCCTGCGCACTATGAAGATGTGCTGGATCTGCTCCTGACTGTGCAGCGGATCGGGGTGAAATCGCTGACGTTTGATGTGGCGTTCACGAACAATGGCCGTAGTGTGGCTCGAGGAACTATGAAGACGGTTTGCTGCATCCTGCGACCGGGGCAGCCGCTGGAGTCATTGGAGATTCCGGATGCCTACCGATCGAAAATGGAAGAGTTTCGGGGTAGTTGATTGAAGGTCGAGGATTGAAGGCGAACACTATTTTTTATGTTTCTGCCGTGCATCTTTTTGTTGAGACAGACGATTTACGATTAGAGAACTGATCACACCATGCCACTTGTACTGCACATGCACAATGTAAGTCGTGCGTTCGAAACGCCGCAAGGCAGGCTCACGATTTTGCAGGACGTCAGCCTGCGAGTCGTGTCGGGCACCGCTATCGCAATTCGCGGTCCGTCGGGTTGCGGTAAGAGCACGCTGTTGTACCTCGCCGGAACCCTGGACCGGCCGACATCCGGCCTGGTTGAGATCCTTGGTGAAAATCCATGGAGACTGAGTTCCGGTCGGCTTGCGTCGTTTCGCAATCAACATATCGGTTTTATCTTTCAGGATCATCAGCTGTTGCCTCAGTGCAGCGTGCTGGAAAATGTGCTCCTGCCATCACTGGCGGGCTTTGGTTCCGAAGGCAATGTGCGGCAGCGGGCGAATTCACTGCTGGAACGAGTCGGTTTAAAGGATCGACTGCATCACCGTCCGGGTCGATTATCCGGCGGTGAACGTCAGCGCGTTGCCGTCTGCCGCGCTCTGATTCATCAGCCGTCACTGTTGCTTGCCGACGAACCGACCGGAAATCTTGATCCGGTGACTGCCGAAGAGATCGGAAATCTGCTGCTTGAAGTGGCCGCCGAAAATGACACGGCATTGTTGTGCGTCACACACAGCGATGCTCTCGCCGCTGCGTTTGCACATTCCGTGACACTCACCAACGGAAGCCTGAAATTCAACGACGAAGCCCTTGCGGGACAACAGAGTTGAGTGCCCTGGCGTTGGGCTCTTCAATTTGATTCGCGAAGTGCCGTGCCGATGCTGAAAAGGGTGATTCCGATCAAAAGTGAGATCGGCATCACGATCAGACGGAAACCGTAAAACAACTGGAACACAATAATCAGCGGCAGTACGCTCAACGTCAGCAGCTGAAGAATCATACCAATCAGATGTTTTACCTGTTTCACCAGTTTGCCCTCAGACGACTGCGGCCTGCCGTTAGTTGAACTGTTGTGATTTTGAGGATGTGCCATTCCAGCTAATGCTCTGTCAATCGTGCTTTGATGTGTGCCACTGGCTCTGCCAGTGTTCTTCATCTGAATGAAACACTGGCAGAGCCAGTGGCACACCCCATCAACTCATCACTGACAGAGCACTAGCGGAGCAGTTTTGGGCCGTCGAGCGGCACGGCGACACCATCGACTGCGAGAATCTGAGAAGTCGTCAGCGAGTCACCGAACCGATCGAAATCCTTGAACGACCAGACAACTCTCTTTTCGCGATTGACTTCAATCAGTTGAGGATTGAGAGGACCTGCGTGGCAGTTGTTGATCAGGATATTGCCGCTGGGAAGAACCTGCAGAGAAGTTACCCACGCCAGTTGAATTCCGGGCAGATCGTTTTGGTGCAGACTCCAGATGATCTGTTCTGCAGGTGTCACTTCCAGGACGCTGTGTCCGTTGCCGGTACCAATGAGCGTGTTGCCATTGGCCAGTCGAATGGCAGAAAAGCACTGGTTGCCGAACGCTTCAACTCCGTGCCCGCCCGCAGGTTTCCGATCGAACAGCGGCACGGCATATTCCCAGACCGTTTTGCCGCTCGGATCGTATTCGCGAACCAAGCCGTCGCCTTCATGGCAGACCAGATAGTTGCCGGATTCAAGTTTGCGAACCAGTCGAGTATCCCGATGGGCGTCTGCCCTGCTGACCTTCAACGCCATTGAATGCACGACTTTCAGATCTTTGTCGAGTTCAATAATGTTGCCAGGCCCGGATTCAGCCACCATCGTGTGGCCATTGGCGAGTCGCTGAAATGCGTGGATTTCCAGCGTTTTTCCGGTGTTGTCTGGACGCTTCATCGCGTCGTATTGCCAGAGAATCTCATCGCTGGCTGGATTGATCTCAACGACTTCAGTCCATGACGGCTGCAGCAGTACATTGCCGCCTGGCAGCACATGCAGATCATGCAACGGGCCGATCTGGTATTCCCATTCCGTCTTGCCGGTTTCGTCAATAATCGCCACGCGGCTCTTCGAAGAATCCGCCGCAATAAATCGTCGCGTCGGTTCGGCGGCAGATGCAGTGTGGTTCGCACCAATCGAGAGCAATCCCGAGATCGCCAATGCGATGATCCGTGATCTGCAGTGGATGAACAGTGCCGGAATCATGAACATGGTCCTCTGAAGTTCGTGCAACCTGGGCGTGGGAATCCTTCGCTCATGCAGTATGCACAATCCAGCCAGGATTTGCCATCGAACACAGGGCACTGACCAATTGCAAACCCCCGGCTTTCAATCGCTGCCGACAGTGAAATTGCGATTCAAGGAACAACGCGGTCATGAGTGAGCGAATTGGCGAGCGGCATGCGTCAGCTTGCCGGTACAAAAACGAGATACCATTGGGCTCACGCCGCTCCGCTCGCCGGACTCATTTCTGGCCGCGCCAAGTATAATCAGCAGTGTCAGATGCGGCGGCAAGAATGCGGAGTTGATTCTGGGAGAGCACTCAGTGGTAAAGTCCGCCAAACAACCGTGCGGCAGCAAAATACTCGAATGCCTTCAGACGGCAGAGAAACGGATGTCGGGAACTCTCGCACGCACAATTCATATTATTGTAGAATTGCCGATCACAATACGCTCGAGGAGCGCCCGAGGCCAGACACGCGTCATGTGTCGAACATGTCGGCCGGAAATCTGCACCGTGAAACCCTTGTGCAACTAAGCGGTTTCCACCGAAGGAGTTGCCAGGGCCACAAGGGCGCCACGGTGGACATCCGCCTGGACCGTCAGCGTAGGCCGGAGTGACGAATGCAGTCGCAGCGACAAACATCGCTAGAAATGCGAATAGAATCGTTTTCATTTCATGACCTTCATTGAATGACAGGATCGGAACATCCTCCATGCGGAGCTTGAACGAACCAAGAATGCGGGTTCAATGGTTGCAGCCTAGCATTTTCCCCTGTTTACGCAAACTGCCGCGTTGATTTCCCGGCAAAGTCTATTTGGGCCCGCAAAAAAAACTACAAAAAAAGCCCGAACGTTTCCGCCCGAGCTCGAAATCGACTCTGCTGCAGCTTGCTGCATGCGAACTAAGGATTCAGGCCAGGATCAGCCACTGGGTACACGGGATGAGCAGCATCCACTGTCACTCCAGCACAGTTTCCGTTGGCACAACCACCGGTCATGATCCCTTGGGCACACGGAGCACAAGTCGATGTGCAGCAGACGGTTTCCGGGATGAGTACGCTGCGAGTGTATGGGACCTGTTTCATGACCTGACGAGCCACCATGCGTGTGCAGATCTGCTGAACTTCACGAGGTACAGTCTTGCACACACGTTGAGTTGTCGTGTAGGGAACCTGTTTGGCCACACAATACGGAATTGTGCGGGTCTTCTGTTCAGTCACCATTTTGCAGACAGTGAACGGAATCTGTCGGCTTCGCTGTTCCGATACCATTTTGCAGACCTGATATGGAATCTGCTGCGACTTTGTTTCGCATTCCATGCGGCAGGTTCGATACGGAATCTGCTGCACGACTTCTTTGCAAACCATACGCGTCACCTGGATCGGCACCGTCTTGACTACGACTTCCGGCACATAGCGAGTCACCTGCACCGGGCACTGCTGACGAACGACCTGTGACACCATCACGGTGTACGGTATCTGTTGCTGCACAACTTGAGGACACCACACACGACGGCAAACCTGGCGAGGAGGACACTGCGTCATGCAGATTTGAGGACCACACGGCCCACAGACAACGCGGGGAATGACAGGGCCGGGTATTGACTGCGTCTGTGTTGTCCATTGACCAGTCATGCGCTGCACACAGCGAGTTCGCGTTTCAGGACGCTGAACAGTGTAGCACCGTTCCTGCTGAATCGTTTCCGTTACGCATTTCATCACAGTTGAGCGGCATTCCTGCTGGATCGTCTCGCAGACAGGCTGCTGAATCGTGTACTTGCATTCGCGAACTTTATCTTCCCAGACTGGACGCTGAACTGTGTACTTGCATTCGCGATAATGCGTCTCAGTTACAGGCCGCTGGACACAATACGTTTCTTCACGCACTGCGGTTTCTGTAACGGGGCGACAGACGGAGTAACACTCTTCGCGGTAAGCGGTTTCGTTAACCGTCCGATAGCAGGTTTGCTGCACATCCTCGTATGTGTTTTCGTAGACGGTCCGGCAGGAAGTATATTCCTGCGGCTCGTACACTGTTTCGCAAACTGTGCGATAACAGGTTTCTGTCGAAACCCGGCAGGCCGTGTAACATGAAGCAGGTGCGCAGGCCACGGTCGGACAGCAATTGTACGATGGAACTCCGCAGAGTCCCGCGAACGCAGAACCTGGCACGGCGAACAACGCTGCCAGAGTGACGGCAATAGAAGTAATCCGCATGAGTGAATCTCCACAATCATCCGGAAGCCTGCACATCCATTCGCGGACCTCTGATCGGTCAAGTCCTCGGCATCATCCCGAGTCATCAACAGAGTACTGACGCTGAACGCGATTCTTCAAAGACTTTCTTCTCTGTTCAGCGTTTTCCTTACTGAAAGCCATACAACTTCCGTCTGGTGAAGAAGAATATCCCGGGAGGAATGAATAAGATGAAGCAAATGTGGCGATCAGGCTGATTGCCTGTGCAAAAAGTCAACACCGTGTTTCAACGCATATTCTCGATCGATTTCAGTCGGCAGAGCATTTTGAGACGGTCCTTAGTTCGACCGTCCCGGATTCACGACCAAGTGCAGGAAATCGCGTTGAAAAAGGTGTCTGGAACTTTGGAGGCATCAGAAGACACGAGAAGAACCTGATGCCGGAGAGTTCCAGACACCTTTTTCAACATATCCGGGTCAGTCGAATTCGCGATAAAATCGAATGTGGGATCGCCATGATTCATCGCAACATTTTTGAAGTCATTACGAGTGCAACATGACGGAGTTTCAGACGGTCGCAAAAATTGGCGACATTCCTGAAGGACAGGGACGTTCATTTGCCATCAACGGCACGATGGTGGGCGTTTTCCTGTCGCGGGGCAAGTATCTTGCAATTAACGATTTTTGTCCTCACATGGGTGCCTCATTGGCCGACGGCCATGTCGAAGACGACGCGGTGATGTGTCCCTGGCACGCCTGGCGATTCAGCCTGTCGGATGGCACGTGGCTGGATAATTCGAAAAGCAAAATCAAGTCTGCCTGCTATGAAGTTCGCATCGAAGGCGACGAGATCCAGGTGGGTGTACCTCGACCTTCAGAAACTTGATAACCGCGATTCCATCGCCGGACGCGTGGAGTCGAGTGAGATTTACTGACCATTTTCGCTCATTGAACGGCAATGCGAGTTGTGCCGTCAGGGATGACATACATCCCCTGGTCCTGTTCTTTGCGTGGCTTGGATTCCAGTTCAGCGATCCAGCGACGAAGCTCAAGGCCGTATTCGTCGGCCAAGTCGCTCTTCACCAATTCACGCAGAAATCCGGAAGCTCCTTTCTCCGACAACTCCGCATCTTCGGCCGTGGTAAATCGTTGTCGCGGATCCGGGTGCAACAGCCCACGCAGCAAATGAATCAGTGATTCGCTGAACTGAAATTCTTCCAGCGGCAACAATGCCGGCAGGCGTTCAAGGATGTTCAGTTTCGCCTGCACGAGTTGCTCCAAATGCATACCTGCAAACGGGCGTGATCCGGACAACATTTCGATGAGCATATAACCCAGACTGGCGAGGTCTGACTGAGGCGTCGCGCGTTGTCCCGCAAGAATCTCTGGCGCTGCGTATTCGAGCGTACATGGCTGACTTGCTGGCGGACGTCCGACCCAGTAGGCCGAACCGATATCAATGATCTTGACCTGTCCCGTTCGTTTCACCATCACATTCGACGGCTTCAGGTCGCAGTGGATCACGCCGCCGCGATGCAGCGCCGCGATACCAACCAGACACTCACGCAGGATTGCCACCGCCATGCCAGGTTTGAGTCGGCAATCGACTTCGCCTGTCGTGATCACTCGTTCCGTGATATTGGCCCAGCGTGTTTCACTGACAGCATCGTGAACAATTGCCAGCGTTTCCCGTCGCAGAATATGCAGCAGATCGAACCCGTCGATCCATTCCATTTCCAGCACATAAATCCCGCTATCAATCTGAAACGCGTGGACGGAGACCAAGTGGTCCACCTGGATTCTCGCCACAATGGCCGAGACTTCAGCCAGACGGTGCATTTCCTGCTCGTACTGTAGCTGCGACGCAAACGCCGACGGAGAAAAAAACTTCAGCGCCACAGGAATGCTGAAAGACGCCGCCCCACGCCGTTCGGCAAGCATCACGCATCCCTGACCACCAATCCCCAATCGTTTGATGAACGTGCGTTCCGAGGTCCAGTCGAGACCACGCCGCAAGAGCAGTGCCGAGTAGAACTCATGCAACGCCTGGACTTCAACGGAGTTTGACGCAGCTTTTCGCGGGTGGCTTTGAGAAGTCACGGTTTCGGAGACTCAGGAGATCAAGATTTGTGACCCCGGAGTGTACGACAAATGCCTTCTTTCGTCCTCAGTTTCTTTCCGCCAATCACGCCTGTGCAAGAAATCACCTGAAAACGACACAATTATTCCAGTTTAAGCGGAATACCCGCACCGAATAGACCACTGAGTGTTGATTCGATGCGGCAATAGAATTGACTCGAAGTGTCAATCTGCGGAATTACGTATCTTTACGAATTTCGAATGCAACCGTCATTCCACGCTGGCAATGCGACTCTCAAAGCTCCTAGACTTCGCAGAACTGGCAATTTGCGGAACGGAAGGCCTCAGCCATGAATCTGCGTACCTCTTTAAGACCACCGATCGAACGTGCGATGGACGTGCATCGTCGTCGAATTTGCGGTCTGCGATGCTGCCTCATGCTCGCCGCGTTGGTATCGCAGCTGTCACCGATCACTGCGGACGAGCCCCGAACGCGATCCGGAACTGGTGCGGCTGAATTGGATGACTTCCCTGAATTCAGTCTGGAACCACTGCTGCCACGTGAGGATTCTTCCGGAACCGCACTGCCGCCCGCGAATGACGGTGACAGCGGTGTGATCCCGGGACGAAGTCGAAATCCCGTCGGGAATGACACGCGAGGTCTGAATCGACGCAACCGCGAAGGAACCAAAGGTGCTTCAGACTCGGGCTATCTGCCACCTGTCCCGGATGATCGAACAACATTGCCGGATGATCGAACCTTTCCGCTTCGTGATCCTTTTGCTCCTGCACCGCCGCGTCGTACTGACGACGTCTCTGATCCAGCATTGCCGGCCGAAGATGCAGCATTTATCGACGGATTCGACTGGAGTCGTCAACCAGTAACGATGGCTGATCTCGAAGTCGGGCATCCCTGGGCGTTTGAGCACACGAAGCCAAATCTGTCCGAAGCGGAAATGGACGATTACGTCCGACTGATTCGCGCCGTCAACGACCGCAAGACATCGATCGGGCTCTATTTGCCAGATGACGTAAACATCAACAGTGCGTGGGAATCGGCTTTTTACAGATTTGCAGAAGCACGGCGTCAGGCATGGCTCAACGGCAACCTGTTGATTCAGCCAGTTCGCAGCGGATTGTCGAATCCGTTTGATACAGGGGTGGTTACAGCAACCGATAATATTGTCGAAGCCGCGAACCTGAAATCGTATTCACTGACCGCCGATATGCAATCCCATCCTTCGGATTTTGTTGGACGTCCCGTCGTGTTATATGGACTGTTCACTCCGTCAGTCATCAATCAGCTACAAGCGAGGCAGACGCTGGGAGATGAAAAAAGAGTTTACAAACTGCAACGCGGTTTTCTCAGGAACCTGTCCGACACTGCGAATATCGCGCTGGTGGATGCCGAGAGTTACGTCGACTACGATTCGCAGAAAAAAGCGATTGAAGCATGGCCGGTGGAGCAGCGGATCAGCTATCCGGTACTGATTAAAGGTTGGTTTGTAAAGAGAATGGGCGAACAGCCGCTCGTGTATTGCGATGTCGTGCGCGTGCTCACGCCGCGTCCTTATGACGAATACATTCGCGACAACGTTCGCAATCGACGGCGTGTTTCAGACGACGAGAGCTGGCTGTACTACGAAACACTGCGTCAGCTCCAGATTACGAGTTCGAAGATTCAGGCCGGGCTTGCGCTTGCGGATCAGCAACTGCGGGTCGAAACGCTCATGCGTGAAGTTCGTGAAAAAGGGACTGCCGACCGCGCGCTTCTGGAAAATGCCTTGCGGAATGGAACGCTGGGCGACATCGATCCCCAGAATAACAAGACGTTTCAGGCACGACTGACGCGGCTGGAACGGCAACTTGATCAACGGCTCAATCGATATCGCGAATATCAGCAGCAGCCGGAAAAATTTCCGATGTTCGTGGACATTTTTCAACACTCTGATCGATGGCAGGGCCATCTCGTGACGCTGCGCGGCCATGTACGGCGCGTCACCACGCACGAAGGTGATCCCGGACTGTTCAACGGACAGCCTTTGCACGAACTGTGGCTGTTCACGGACGATTCACAACACAATCCGACGGTGATTGTGACACCGTCGCTGCCCGATGAATTTCCCCGCAACGCCGACGTCGTGGATTCTGTCACAGTGACGGGATGCCTGTTCAAGATGTATGTTTACACGTCTCAGGATGAAAACCGCATCGCTCCGTTACTGCTGGCGGGACGCATTGAGTGGAATCCCACCCATCATCAGATTCTGGCATTAGGGGACGGTGGACATTTTGCTCCGGGATCGCGGCTCCTCGCGACGGCCAAAGCCAACTCCGGCAATCCCGTGAGCGACACCATGGTGCTGCTGTTCGGTTTTGTAATGTTGCTGGCCACAATGACGGTGTGGGGACGTGTGCAGCGGGAGCGACGCGAACATCAACGACTGATGCGACTGGTGGACGAACGACCGGATTTTCGTCAGACTTCGCAGGATATGTATTCCGGACCTTTTGCTGAATCCAGATACGAGCCCACTCACGGATGACCTCTTCGGCTGTCGATTCCACTTTAAGTATCGTGCCCTTCTCTCCAATCACCAGTCGTCCGATCCGGCTTGGTGTCCTGATCAGCGGAGGCGGCACAACACTGCTCAATTTTCTGGATCAGATCCGCAGCGGCAATCTTGCTGCTGAAGTCCCGCTGGTGATCGCCAGCCAGAAAAACTGCCAAGGCATCGATCGAGCCCGCAGTGCCGGCCTGGAATGTATCGTGCTTCGACCTCGCGATTATGCGGACGTACAGGATTTCAGTAACGCGGTGTTCAGTGAATTGCGAAACGCCCGTGTTGATCTGGTGACGCTGGCGGGTTTTTTAAGTCTGTTGCATATTCCGGATGATTTCCTGTGGCGAGTGATCAACATTCACCCGTCACTGATCCCGGCATTTTGCGGCCATGGATTTTATGGCGATCATGTGCATGAGGCCGCCATCCAGCGAGGCGTCAAGATCAGCGGCTGCACCGTGCATTTTGCCGACAACGAGTACGATCACGGCCCCATCATTCTGCAGCAGACAGTGAATGTGCCGGACGGCTGCACTGTGGATGATTTGTCGGCCCTTGTATTTGCGCAGGAAAAAATTGCGTACCCGGAAGCCATCCGACAACTGGCATCCGGACGATTGACAATCAGGAATCGTCGGACCTGCTTGTCAGCGGAATAAGGTCTTTTTTTGGTGAAAGTGAATTGGTACAATCACCGCTATGAATCTACCGAGCAAATTCTTTCACGGCCTGAAAGCAGGGTTTATTCCCTCTGTCGCGCGGCGCTCGCGGTGGCGCGCAATGGCACGCAAAATCATCAGAATGAGCGATGCACTGCAAGGACTGACTGATGAAGAGTTGCTGACGCGAGGTCGCAAAGTTCGCTGGGAAGCCCGGGCAGGAGTTGCGCTCGATAAACTGTTGCCCGAAGCTTATGCTCTGGTGCGTGAATCTGCTCGGCGTGCCTTGGGGATGCAGCACTTTGAAGTACAGATCATGGGGGCCATTGCACTTTTCGAAGGTCATATCGCCGAAATGCAGACGGGCGAAGGAAAGACACTGACCGCCACCATGCCTTCCTTCCTGCGGGCATTGCCCGGGCAGGGGTGTCATGTCGTTACGGTCAACGATTATCTCGCGAATCGCGACGCCGACATGATGGGCCCTGTGCATGTCAAACTGGGGTTGACCGTTGGCAAGATTCTGGATTCGATGGAACCCGATGAACGCCGCACAAATTACGCATGCGATATCACGTACGGCACAAGCAAGGAAATGGGATTCGACTTTCTCCGCGATCGCCTGCGTAAAGGCGCGATGTCGGACGAAGGTGGAACGCAGGTGCGGCGTTATATCCGGACACTTCAGGGGGCCGAAGAACCGGTTCAGCGCGCACACTATTTCGCGCTGATTGATGAAGCCGACAGTATTCTGATCGATGAAGCCAGGACGCCGCTGATCATCGGACTGACGCAGCCCAACGAACCGGCAACCGTCAACTTGTTCCGCTGGAGCAATCGGGCGACATTTCAGCTGGAACCGAAACGCGACTATGTTTACGAGCCAGAGCGCCGCACTGCATGGCTCACCGATGCCGGTTGCCGCAAAGTCGTACTGATGTCCAAGCCATCACTGCTGAGTTCGATGGATACGGAACGCATCTACTCGCAGGTCGAAAAAGCTCTGACAGCCCGCCACGCCTTTGAACTGGACCGCGATTACGTCATCGTGGAAAATAAAGTCGTGATCGTCGATGAGGGTACGGGACGCATCATGGATGGTCGCAAGTGGCAGGACGGATTGCATCAGGCCATCGAAGCGAAAGAATTGATTCCCATCACGGCGGCGACAGGTGAAGCCGCGCGAGTCACCGTACAAAGTTACTTCCGACAATACTCGCATCTGGCCGGAATGACAGGAACCGCTTTGCCAGCGCGTGGAGAACTGAAGAAAACGTATCGGCTGAAAGTGACAAAGATTCCGACCAACAAGAAGTGTATTCGCAAAGGCCTGACGACACGCATTTTCAAGACGCAGGAAGCGAAGCGCGATGCCATTGTGGAACAGATCCAGCGATTGATCAAAGCCGGACGATCGATCCTCGTGGGCACGCCGTCGGTGGAAGCATCAGAAGCTCTGGGTGTGCTGTTGAAAGATAAACGCATCCCGTTTCAGATTCTGAATGCACGCTATCACGAACAGGAAGCGGAGATTATTTCCAGAGCGGGCGAGGCGGGCAGTGTCACGATAGCGACCAATATGGCTGGCCGCGGAACAGACATCATCCTGGATGAGGACGTTCGAAAAGCTGGCGGCCTGCATGTGATTGCTACGGAAATTCATAGTTCGAAACGTATTGATCGCCAATTGGTCGGCCGTGCGGCGCGTCAGGGCGATCCAGGGTCGTACCAGTTTTTCCTCAGTCTTGAAGACGAGCTGCTGCGATGTCGTGAACCAAAAGAACGGCTGCGAAAACAGCGAATGGGGATCGCCAACCGTTATGGCGAACTCGGCCGATCATGGAACCGATATTTTGTCAGAGTCCAGAGGTTCCTTGAGAAGACGCACGGCAAACAGCGGAAGCATCTGCTCAAGCAGGAACGCATCCGACTGGATCAGTACGAAAACATGGGGCTCGATCCATACCTGGAACTCACGGAATCGTGAACGCAAAACAGAAAAGCATGCCGCCCATTGGATCGCACGACAATTTCCGCTGAGAACCGACTGGTTGTCATACAGCGTAATCCTCGTTCCGGCTCAGGTGCCGGAAGAAAGGAATTGCTGGTTCTCATTCGCGAACTGCGAACAGCGGCGTATCAAGTCCGCATGTTTCGGTCGCGCCGGACGCTCGACGCCTATTTATCCGTTCCGGAAAATGCACAGAAACTGCGATGTATTGTCGCTGCAGGTGGGGACGGCACGGTTGCGGATGTGGCGAATCGCCATCCGGGTTGCCCGATCGCCGTGTTGCCACTGGGGACTGAAAACCTGCTGGCAAGGTATTTGAATTTGTCCCGCTGCGGTCGGAGACTCGCTGCTGTGATCGCCTCCGGGCAAATCCGGATGCTTGATTCCGCGACCGCGAACGGGCGGCGATTCCTGCTGATGCTGAGTGCTGGTGTGGACGGAGACATCGTGCAGGCGGTTCATCAGGCACGCACGGGCACCATCCGCCGCATTGGCTATGTCGTGCCAACGCTGCGTGCATTCTTTTCGTTTAGTCCTCAACTCATTCGTGCATCAACGCCTGATGGAATTCATATTGCGACGGGGACACATATCATCGTCACGAATATCCCGCGCTACGGATTTGCCCTGAAATTTGCTCCCGAAGCAATCCCCGACGACGGACTGCTCAACGTTCGCATTTATCATGGCACAACTCGCTGGCAGCTTGTCTGGCACGCCATTCGATTGAAACTGGGGCTGCCGATTTATGCCTCAGAATTCACGAAATTCACGACAACCGAAGTCGCCCTGGAATCTGTGAATAAATCCCGGATTCCCGGTGTGCAGGCCGACGGCGATCCCTGCTCGGTACTACCCGTCCGCGTGGTCATCAAGGCGGCAAGTCTGTGTGTGCTGGTGCGATCCGACGAAAAAAAGGCACTCCGACAGTGTTGAGTCCACTGCCGGAGTGCCTTCGCCCGACCCGATGCGGTTTGACTGCAGTGCAGTCTGATTGATTTCAATGCGTTTCGTAGATCATGCCGTCAGGCCGATAATGCAGCCCTGGTTTGACTCTGTGCGGAGGAACGGAAAGGAGTTCCAGGCGAACATCATTCCCGACCGCGACGATACCATGAATGGTAATGAGCGAGCGGATGCATTCTGGTTCGTCTGGTTCACAGGACTCTGCCACGGAATACCATTCAAAACGGCTGATGGATGCAAACAGCAGGCTGATCTGAGTCAGATCGACGCGAAAGCTGGCATGATCGATTCTGCCATCCTTTGCACCACCCACAATCTCAGTTGTTCCCAGGTACATGCACACCGTCCAGCCACGCTCGTCAAATTGGCAATCATATCCCACTCGTCCAACATGCGTGAGAGGCTCGAACAGGGCTGAAGCCTGCTGCACAAAGCCCTTCAACCATTCCGGTCGATAGTCTCGCTGCTCCCTGCGTAATCGATACTGCTCCATCTGTTCAAGCAGTTCTTCAATGGACATGGGTAACCTGGGTGTTGGGCTGAAGTTCCATGCTGCTCAAGCTCATTTCGGTTGGAGCGAAATGACCCTGCAACGGGTTGGAAATCATAGTCAGAATTAAGGTCACATCCATGAGTGTGATTGGCGACAGAGCACCGGCTCAGGCAGTCAGCATACCTGACTGTGGACACACGATGTATCGGGAGTGTAAGTGCCGCCGATCAGTCATTTTCGGCAACTCCCGGTTGCGAATGCCTCGTCGCGGTCCTGTCCTGCCTTTCAGGACGGGAAACATGCATTGAGTCATGAGTACCGGATGCTCCGACGGTGCACATTGGGCACAGTTGCACGCAGGTGAAACCGAAACCGATCGTCGTGGACGGTGATCGATTCAAAATTCATCACGTCGTCGTCAATCCACAGCTGTCTGTCGTGCGCGAATTGTGACAGGGGTGGATTCCTGAGTCTGTGGACGAGCGTCGTGGGCTGCCTGATAGACCTGCATGATTTCGTCCAGCATGCGGTTTTCGTTGAATCGATCTCGTACCATCTGCTGACCGGCAGCAGCGATGCGGCGGGCTTTGTCACGATCCTGAAGCAGTTCAATAATGCGATCACCCAGACTGCGACTATCCGAGGGTGGCACGATCAGTCCATTGACATTGTCTTCGATCACACTCATCACACCACCCACGCCGGAGGCGATCACCGGACGCCCCAGTGCCATTGCCTCCAGCATCAGGACGCCCAGTCCCTGCTGCAGCGACGGCAGGCAGTAGATATCGATGGCCTCAAGGTAACCAGCCATCGCGACGCCGCCATCGACAAAAGTCAGCCTGCGTGATAACTGCAGCGATGCCGCAAGTTTTCGGAGACTGCGTTCTTCCGGCCCGCTGCCAGCGATCACAATGCGAATTTCGTGTCCCGCCTCGACGACGCGATGACAGGCGCGGAGAAAGAATGCGGCCCCTTTTACAATTTCGAGCGGGCCAGCCATTCCGATGACTGGCGGACGATCATCGTCCAGTGGCGAATCGATCTTCGCGGCATCCGGAACTTCCACGCCGGGAAGAATCACACGCTTATCGATGGATGCCATAAACGGCGTTTCAGGAATCTGCTGCTGTACGCTTTCGCTGACAGAAATCACGACCTTAAGCTCGGGCGTCGCCTGTCGGATTACAAACGCGCTGGCTTCAGCCTGATTCGAAATACTCACAATCAGAGGACGACGAAGTTTTCGCGCCAGTCGAATACCCTGAGACAAAAGCTGCGGGTCCTGCACATGGATGATGTCGGGACGTTGCTCCTTGATGTCGCGACACAGCGTGCGGAGGACAATCTGTCCCCAAATGGGCACGTTGTAGCCTGGGATCTCATGCAGGCGGACGCCGTGCAGCAGTGAATTATCCAGTTCAGTGACGCGTGTGCAGATGAGAGCGGTATCCAACTCTCGACGTTCCAGTCCTCGCGCAAGTCGCAGCGTAAGCAGCGACGAGCCTCGAAAGGACAGCTCGCCATCAAGCAGCAGGATTCGCTGAACTGTCTCAGCCATGATCACTCACAGAATGAAATTGGTATCGCACGTCAGGACCGTCGCAGCGCTTTAGGTTTTGACAGAATTTCACTCATCAGAATCGCCTGCTTGACACCCTCCGGACTGCGGAGAGCCAACAGCAAATTACCTGCTGCGGCAGAACCGTGCGTTGTCGCTGCTGCGGGAGCCGATGGCTTATTTCTGTCTTCGCCCAGATGACTGCGGACCTGATCGCTGATGTCATTCTTCACGGAGTCACCACCCTGATGCCCGATGTGAGCTTTGACATGCTGACCAATAAAAGAATCCACATGTGCACCCACACCCGATCCCGGGGATCGTTCGCCGCCGACAGGATTGCCCGATGGCCTTCCCGTTGCTCCGCTTTGCTGTTTCCTGGGCCGCGCCTGCTGGCTGCGAGCCGGTTCTGTCGTTTTCCTGGGCCGGGATCTGGCTGCGATTGCGGCTGGACGCTGGGTGCCCTGCTGAGTCATTTCGGGAAGAAACGAAGACGGGGTACTGGTTGCCCGTTGGCTTGGGGCCTGCGGCTGTTGACGCTGCACCAGTGGCCGTTCCGTGTTGACATCCTTAACGTCAGGGCCCGGTGGAAAGAAAGTCGTGCGAATCCAGTTCACTAACTGGGCAACGAGGGCACAAAAAATGAGGAATGGAACAATTCCATCGATAAGCTTCTGCAACATAACTCTTTCCCTGCCTCCGTCTTGCCGGTATCGGTCGCCACGACCGAAACAATCTTACGATGGAGCCTTCTCTGAACCCAACGATTCTTCATTATCGCTGGAATTCGGAGTTGGCTCCACAGCGTCTGCCGCTGGATCAACGGTCGGTCCGGTCCGATTGTTGATTCGTCTTTTCGCTCGTCCTGGACCGCGCGCCGTGCGTTGTTCAATTTCTTTACGCACCTGAGACCGCTGCATCAACCCGCGTAAAACCGCAAGCAGCATCACAATCAGAAAGACAGTAACTTTGCTGTCCATCAGGTCACTTAAAAATCATTGGCTCACGACGCGCAAACGACCGATCCGGCACATCGGATCAGTGGAACATGCAAACAACGCCGCCTTCGATTGTAACGGAACTTCAGGCAATTCGAAAAGGACCGCGGATAATTGGTTGTGGGTCCAGGGTGATGCGCAGCGACTGGGATCAGTTGTTGAGCATGTTTTCCTTCAACTGGATGGCCGCGGGGCCGACGAGGATCACGAAAATGCCGGGGAAAATGAACAGAACGAGCGGGAAAATCATCTTCACTGCCGTTTGTGCTGCTTTCTCTTCCGCCATCTGGCGACGTTTCACGCGCATGGTATCTGACTGAACACGGAGAGCCTGCGCGATCGATGAGCCAAAGCGATCCGCCTGAATCAGGATCGCGGCAAGTGCCCGTACGTCATCGACGCCGGTCCGGGTTCCCAGATCGTGCAGCACTTCGCGTCGCGCCTTTCCCATCTGCAGCTGCATGTTGCAGGTTGAGAGTTCTGAACAGACTTCCGCAGCCCCGTTGACCAGTTCTTCCGAAACCTTGCGCATTGCGGAATCCAGACCCAGACCTGCTTCCACACAGACAACCAGCAGGTCGAGCGCATCGGGAAGCTGCAAAAAGATTTTTTGCTGACGAGACCATTTTTGGAGCGTGAGAATCAGTTCGGGAAGGAAGAAGCCCATGCCGCCGCCGATGACAAGCGACATCCAGGAGTTTTTCGCGAAGCCTGCGGAATAGAATCCGTAGCTTCCTCCTAAAAACAAACCCAGCCCCAGCGACACGGCTTTGATCGCCAGAAAATTGCGAGACGAATTGGGTCTTGCGTAACCCGCATTGGCGAGACGGATCTTCAGGTTGCTCTGTTCCAGTTCGTTCTTTGATTCCAGGGCTCTGGACAGCGCGGGTGCTGCTTTGTTGAATATCGCTCCGACTGAGTTATCACTGTTCGGACTGGCACCGGATTCTCTCTTCTGTCGCGCAAAAGGATCTCGCCACTCGTCGAGTCGTTCTGCGGCACGTGACGATTTCTTGTTGAAAATCGTCCACAAGCCCCACATGCCGGTGGTAATACCAACAAACGCAATCACTGGCAGCAGTGTTTCAATATCCATGACAGTCGCTCTGTGAAAATTGAACTGGAATGATGGAATAGTCAAGATGCGAATCGATGGCATCGAGTCGCGTTTCCGCGAAATCTGATCAGACTTTGATGTCCACAATCTTTTTAATGATGATCGCTCCGACAATCTGCATGATCACGGCAACCGTGACCATTTGACGGCCAATCTCGCGATTGAACAGCAACATCACATATTCCGGATTGAGGTAATAGACCGCGAAAAACAGGGCCACGGGCAGTCCCATCAGAACGACGCCGCTGATGCGGCCTTCGCCGGTGAGTGCTTTCACTTGTCCCAGAATCTTGAAGCGTTCACGCACGATGTAGCTGATCTTGTTCAGGATTTCTGCCAGGTCTCCGCCCGCCTGACGCTGAATCGCGACCGCCGTCACAAAGAACTGCAGGTCCATATTGGGAACTCGGATCAGCATATTTCGCAATGCCTGCTCCATTGAAATCCCGAGATTCTGCTCGTCATAGACGTGGCGGAATTCGGTGGAAATCGGAGCCTGCATTTCTGACGATACGACATTCAGACCGGACGAGAGACTGTGACCGGACCGGAGAGCTCGTGAAATCAGTTCCAGTGCGTCCGGCAGTTGTTTCTCGAACTTGTTGAAACGCGATCGACGTCGCCACCACAACCACAGCCACGGAAGCGATGCCCCGAGAACTGCACCGACAGGTATCAAAGACGATGGAGCACGCGCAATGACGGCAATCAAGCCTCCGAGCGCTGTGGTACCGAGGCACAGCATCAGGAAATGTTCGATCCTGAGCGGTGAATTGGCCTGACGGAAGAACATGGGCAGCTTCGCGAAGCGTTTAATCAGGCCGCCGACAATCCCCTCTGCAGAATTCATCCCGTCCCGCAACAATTGTTCGGTGATGTCCTTCTTTGAAGGCTGCGCAGCACCAGTGAACGCTGCCAGCCGAGCGTCCAGCGTGGAATCCGAATTCCCCTTAAACGCCGTGTACAGACCGAACACCAACGCGAGTACGCTGACGAAGGCCGCGATCATGATGATCAGATTTGGATCCATTTTTGCCTCACTTTGAGGAATAAACCGTTAGGAATAATCAATGACCAGTTGCAGACCAGAGCACGAGTGATCTGAAGATGCATGCAGACGGCTGTTATGGAGATCGCATCGTGCGCTGAGCAAACAGGCCATTCGGCAGACGCACTCCGCCGGTTTCCAGGTGTTCGATGCACTTTGGACGCACGCCCGTTGATTCGAAGTGACCGAAGGCTTTTCCGTTTTCGCCAATTCCATCCTGCTGGAATTTAAAGATGTCCTGCATCACGATTGTATCACCTTCCATGCCGACAATTTCTGTAATATAGGTCACTTTGCGGGGGCCACCCTGCAGACGGCTTGCCTGTATGATTAAGTGCACAGCAGATGCAATCTGCTTGCGGACGGCAATCAGCGGCAGGTCACAGCCTGACATGTTGACCAGTGTTTCAATACGCGAAATCGCATCGCGTGGATTATTCGCGTGAACGGTGGTCATCGAGCCGTCATGGCCTGTGTTCATGGCTTGCAGCATGTCCAGCGTTTCGCCACCGCGACATTCGCCGATGATAATTCGGTCAGGACGCATGCGCAGTGCGTTTTTCACAAGGTCCGTGGCAGTCACGCGGCCCTTGCCTTCGATGTTGGCCGGACGGGTTTCCAGTCGCAGTACGTGTTCCTGCTGCAACTGAATTTCCGCCGCGTCTTCGATCGTAATGATGCGGTTGTCATTGGAGATGAAGCTGGACAGCGTGTTCAGCAGTGTCGTCTTCCCGGAACCGGTACCCCCACTGATGATGATGTTCAATCGTGCCTTCATCGCGCCTTCCAGAAACATCACCATCTCCGGAGTGAAGGCGCCGAATTTGAGCAGGTCTTCCAAAGTCAGCGGGTTAGCACCAAATCGTCGGATCGTGAGTGCCGGA
>JANOUN010000620.1:0-1512 GCA_031416875.1 Planctomycetota bacterium
CCTTGAGGCGAGGAATGTCGCTGCTGTCGCCGATCTGGCCCAGGACCCATGCGGCGAGGGTGTTGTTCTGGGGATCTTCGTCACCGAGTAAATCTCGTACGGTCTGCAGTGTCTCGACATCTCCGCATCGCACCAGTGCTCCGGCAGCCATCAGTTTCAACTTGATATTGTCGTTCTGCTGGTGCGCCCGCAGCATGGACATGGCCGTAACTGTTGTTGCCTTCGAGGATGTCGCGCATCACAGGAACGACCGAACGATCTCCGGCTCGCACAATTTCGCGCGCGATGCCACACAGATGCTGGTCGTCGGTTTCCGTCTCCAGTTTCGGGGTGAGATATTCGATGACCTCAAGGCCGTGACCTCCCAGTGTCAGGCCTTCTGCCGCGTGCATGGATGGCCAGAATTCCGCGCTCCGCAAACCGGTTCGGAGGACATTCAGGCATTTCTGGTGCGTGCGCGAATCCAGTGTGATTCGTGTGGAATCCTGCGCACTGCCGGAAAGAATCGGAAACATCGCGACAATCATCGATAAAACCCGCACAATGACATTCATGGAAAATCCCCTGATTCCGTGCCAAAGGCACAAAATGTGAAAGCCCAGGGCAACGCCCTGGGAACCTGCGAAACGAAAAACCAGAGCCCCAAAAGGGGCGAAATCATTGTGCGTCCCCATCGCGCCCCTTCAGGGCTTCCGCGTTCGACACTTGCCGTTTCCTGGGGCGATGCCCCAGGCTTTCACATTGTGCCGCGTTGCGGCAAAGGCGAAGCTCCTGCTGAGCCTCGCTCACCATGCCGTCCAGCCTCCATCGACGAGCAGGTTCTGGCCGGTCACATAACTTCCCGCATCGCTGACTAACATCAGCAAAGGGCCCTTGAGTTCGTGCGGTTCGCCCATGCGGCCGGTCGGACTCTTCAACTTCAGACGCTCGACCATCTGCGGTGGTGCCTTCTCGGATGGAAAGGGTCCGGGACTCAGGCAATTCACGCGGACGTTGTCCTTCGCCCAATAGACAGCCAGATGCCGCGTCATGTGAACGATGCCGCCCTTGAGCGTATGATATTGCACGGGACTGGCGGCACAGATGCCATCGTAAGCATCGGGGTATGAACCGACCACGCCATACATCGACCCGATCATCACGATCGATCCCGGCGCACTTCGGCCGACGGCATGATCTCGCAGGCGGCGGGCCAGGAGAAAATAACCGGTCGCATTCTGCAGATCCTTGTTGAATGCCTCCGCCGTGACGTTGGTCAGATCGAGTGCGTGCCCCTGCTGACCGTTGTTGATCAGGATGTCCACCTGCCCCGCCGCCGCGACCGCCGCATCAAACCCCTCATTCAGGGATGCTTCGTTGAGTTGATCCAGTACAATCGCAACGTGAACCGCGCCGCCGGGTGACGGCAGTTCATCGACGACGCTCTCGGCGCGATGTCGGTCCCGGCTGCCGATGACGACGGTTGCGCCCGCTTCGGCGAGTGCCCGCGACAAGGATTGGCCCAGGAACCCG
>JANOUN010000621.1:0-15038 GCA_031416875.1 Planctomycetota bacterium
AAATTGGCAGCGTTTGAGATGCGTTGGTTCGCGGAGCGAACCACGACTATCCAGTTCTCGGATAGCCTCTCAGTCGCGTGAGCCGAGCCAATTTTCCGATTCTGCCGCTTCAAGTCATATGTTCATTTGCGACGGTCTTAAGGGGGATGTTTGCACATATTCAGGGGGGTTGTTTGCACGATATTTAGAGATCGTGCATGTCCTTTTGGCTCGGAGGCGTTAAAGGACTTCGCGAAGGGACCACTGATGATGAAGAGTAGTCAACCCTATTGCATGGCCCCACTGACGACTCGCCGAATGCCTTTCAAGTAGATTTCGACGAGTCGTTTGCGCGAGATGGTGCTGCAAATCAACAGGACCTGCCGAAATCGGCGACTGCACGCCTGCCGTTGTGCGGCCCACGCGATGCTCGCTTCGGGAGAACATTTCAGATAGAGTAAGCTCCCCAAGCAGACCTCAAGTTCCTCACTGTTGTCTGGCCTCATGATTCTTCGACTCTCCGTCATCGTAGTCCTTTGTCTCCCGACAACGAGGCTGCATTCGTGCCACGCTGGTGATGAATCCACCTGGAAGATCACGATTGGCGAGCCGCAGCCGGCTGTTCGGGAGGGTCGGATCGTTGCTGAGATTCCAGACAGTGCCTTGCTGCTAGAAGAACCCAATGGCCGGCTGCATCAGGTTCCTGCGCGACAGATACAGTCGCGCGAGGACGCCCGAAAACCCTTTGTGCCCCTTTCGTCGTCAGAACTCGCCGCGGATCTGTTACTGCAGGTTCCCGCGGGATTTGAAATCACAGAGACCGAGCACTACGTTCTCTGTTCTAATTCCGCCACGGAATATGTTGATTTCTGCGGCAAGCTGCTGGAGGTTGTGTTCGATCAGTACTTCCGCTTTATGGCTGAACAGAAGATCGAGGTGACGCAGCCGACACGCAGGTTGCCAATTGTAATCTTTGCCGGTACGTCGGAGTTTCAGACGTTTGCAGCCAGACAACATCCAGAGATTTCGTTTGCAGACACGCCCGGCTACTATTCCGTCACGGAAAACCAGACATTGCTGCTGGATTTGACAGGCGATCGATCGATCCGGTCAGCGGTGACGATTCGCAGACGCCTCGCGGAAAAACCGCTGCAGGTCGCGACGGTTGTGCATGAAGCGATTCATCAACTGGCATTCAATTCCGGACTGCAGGTCCGGATGGCCGACAATCCGCTATGGCTTTCTGAAGGTTTGGCGATGTATTTTGAAACCACGTCGTCGCGATCCTCGTTGCTCTGGAATCGCCCCGGTCTGGTGAATCCTCGCCATCAGCCTGCATTCATGAAACTCAATGAGGCCAATCAGGTTTCCGGAACTCTGAACACGCTGATTGAATCAGACTCCGCGTTTCTGAATGCCGCAGAGACGCCCGCCGCGTATGCCAAAGCCTGGGCGTTGACTCACTACCTCGTACGCGAAGAAAAGACCGGGATGCAAAAGTTTCTGCATGTCCTAAAGCAGCGAAAGCCGATGGTTGGTCTGACTGCCGAAGAAAGAACTCAGGAATTCCTGACGGCTTTTGGTAAAATGCCAGACGAAATGGAACACGAACTCGTTTCTTATATCAGACGACAACGAGTTCTGAGATAAGGAGGTTCTGCATGTCCTGGCTCACCGAAAACCCATGGCCCTTGCTGCTGCTGCTTGCCGGAACAGGACTGGTCGCACTGATTTCAGGAGCACCGAAGGGGCGTTCCGTGTCTATCATATGCCTGCTGGCGGCGGCGGGATTGTATCTGATCGAGTGGGCGGTTGTGACTCCCGGTGAAGAAGTCGAAGCTCAGCTGCAGACGATGCTGGATGCGTTTCGGGATCGAAATCAGGATGCCATCAATGGCTGCATCGCCGATGAGTCGCCTAAGCTGCGTGAAACGGCAGCAGAGGGACTCGAAATGGTCACGCTCACCAAAGATTTTCACATCAAGGATCTGGAAGTCACCGTCCGGGATGATGGCCAGACAGCAGACGCTCATCTGCGTGCGAATGGAACGCTGAAATCCAATCATGGCGACATGTTCAACCGGGTATTCACACGCTGGCAAACAGTCTGGAAACATGTCGGTACAGAATGGAAACTTGTCGAAGTGACACGGCTCGATCCCGTCAACGGTCAGGAAATGGGCATTCTCGATGCCCGATAGAGTGTATTGCCGGAGGCTACTGTGATGGTGTGAGGAATTTATCCACATCGTTGCTCACGATCACGCCGTAATTGACCGCGCCGAGCCAGCCGGACATGATAATGCCTACGCTGCCAGCGTGAAACAGGCCGGCCACCTGCTGCGGGAGATCGCGGCTGACCTGCAGCCCTTCAAACTTGGTCCCAAACGAGGATCCGGCAAGGTGCCGCGTGTAGTGTTCAAACGTCCGCGGCGTCGCGGCTTCGGCGTGATCGAGCTTTTGCCGCACGTCAGGCACGTACGTTTCCAGGCAGTCCAGCGTGGATTCCACCAGCTCCTTCTTGGCGGCTTCATATTCTGCTTCCGGGAGGTTGGCCCAGTCGCTGTAATTTGCATTCGTTGATGAGACAATGAGCCACCGATTGCTGCCGGGTCGAGTCGACGGATAGTAGAAACTAAAAGTACGGCTGCTCACGTCGCGACTGAGCATGGCATCAATGTCAAAGCCCGTGTGCTCGGAATGGAACAGCAGATCACCGCAGCTTTCGTCAAAACTCTCACCCGGCTTCAATGCCATGTAGACCTGGCACGAGCTGTTATTCAGGCGCACAGCTTTTGCATCATTGATGAATTTCGCATCAAAGTACTGCTCTCCGACCAGATTGAAGATCGTCGATCGGATGTTCGCATTCGACACGACGGCTCTGCATCCGATGTGTTTTCCATTGACAATGACCCCCGTGACTCTGCGATCCGGCGACACCTCAATCTTTTCGACCAGACATCGAATACGAATATCGACGCCGTTGCGAATGAGTACTTCCCGCATTCGGTTCACCAGCGCGTCGGTACCTCCTTCAAACGTGTAGACGCCTTTCTGCATGAAGTTGGAGAACACAATTCCGTATGTGATTGCCGGGTCGTCCAGCGTCGAACCGTTTGCGTACGTGATTGGCTCCATCAGGAGTCGCACAACGTCATCACGTCCGGGGAAAAACTGTTCGAACAGTTCGCGCGTCGTCTTCGATTGTTCGTCAAAGAAGTTCATACTGCGGGCGGTGTCAAAAAACTGCTGCACAGTTTCCTGAGAGATCCCAAAGCGTTCGACGATGATCCTCGTAAAGTCTTCGCGGGTGAATGTCGTGCGGAGTGAAAACTGAGGGTTTTCAAAACGAATGCCCTTGAGCGGCACGATCGATTCCGCAATTTCCGGTGACCAGTATTTGCGACAACTCTTGATCATGCCGTACGGAAAACCGTGCAGCGAAATATCAAAAATGTGACCACCGGCACGTTTGAACCAGGTGGCCATACCGCCAAGTTGATAGTGATGCTCCAGCAGCAGCACGCTCAATCCCTGCCGCGCGAGAATATTGGCGGACGTGAGACCGGCCAGTCCGCTGCCGATGACGGTCACATCGTAGGATTTCTTGGTGCCTTTCAGAAAATCGCGGGGCATTCGAAACTCTGGTAAAGTGTTTTTATTGAATCTGTGACGTTTAATATGGTCAGGCATTCATAATGGGGGCGGATTCGTTGAGATCAATCATTCTGGCCGAAAACCGCGTGCGGTATAGCAAAAACGCGACTGCATGTTCAAACGGCGAAGCAGGGGTAAGCGGGAAACCGCCGCAGCTACGGAAACCGAGAATACTGCGAATTCAGCTGATTTGAAGCCGATTTTGGGAATCCGCATTCGGCGCAGGTCACCGACATTCGGCAACCTCACTTTACCCGTCTTGTCTCGTTCAGATAGAATCGCTAATCGATGGGAACATCCGTTGCTGCAGACTCCTGCCTGCACATGGCTGTCCCGCGTAATTTCTGACATTGTGACATTGATCGTGATGCCGTCGTCGCAGTTTCCATAGTTCTGAGTGGAAATTGCGGTGAATTCGACAACTCTGAACCTCCTATCTAATTTTCGGTGACCACATGCTGCCAGTCGTTCGTGCAATTTCTTTGGTGTTGATGACGCTCGTTCTTGTACACACGACGTCTGGGCAGACTCCCCAGGATGCTCGCATTACCGTGGCGCACCCCGGCTTTAGCCTGCTCAAGTCGGACCTGAAACAGACCATAGACCTCACGACGCCGGTGGAACAGAAGCAATGGGAAAATATCCAGGGCTACATCGACACGTTTATTATCGGGATTGATGAGACGCGTGAAGTTCAGGTTCAGGTGATGACGGGTATCCATCCGGAAGGCTATTTGATCTGTGTGCCGCTGCTGGCAGCCACTGATCCGTCCAAGGCATTTCGTGAAAACCTGGATTCACTGGGTTATCGCATCATGCGTAATCCGACTGACCGCACAATGTACACAATCGAAAGCGATGCCAATGAATACGGCTGGATGAAGGTCGATGCGGAATCGCACTATGCCTTCTTCATGATCACCACTGAAAAGGCCCTGCTGCCTCAACTCAAGGCGATTGTGCTCAAAGCCGCGCTGACTCCAACGAAACTCAGCGACAACATGATCGCAGAACTTAAGAATAGTGATGCATCGGCGGCTGCGATCACGCACCGTGTCAATGCGTTCAAGCCTATTCGTGATGAGAACATGGCACTCATCAAGCAGCGACCGGATGAACGGGCCACCGAGTTTGCGTTACGGCAATCAAGCGCCCGACAGTTGTACGGCGAAGCTGAAGATATCATGTCGCAGGCGGATCAGTTACTGATCACGCTCACAATGGATCGCAGCAAAGCTGCCGCGCCCAAAGTCAACCTGCGGACAACTGCGACCGCCCTTCCTGGCACACCGATGGAGGCCACGATTGCCCAGTATGGCACGCAGTCGGATGCGTTTGCAGGCTTACAGCGGCTTAAGGGTTCGGCGTTGTCACTGCGATCCAGTCATCCGCTGGATGAAGCGCGTAAGAAAAACCTGAAAGAAACGCTGACACTGACGAGGGCCGATATCGATGCCGCTCTGACAGCGAATAAGACCCGCTCAGATGCGGAAAAAATCGCATTCAAGAAGTTCGTGGCGGGTGTCGTGAGCGTGCTGGAATCCAGTGTCGATTCCGGGCACCTGAACGGTTTCGTCGAATCTGTTCCGGATGGTAAAGACCGTTTCACGACGGTTGCCGCCTATGTCTCCCCGACGGCTGCGGACCTCACTCAGATCCTGCCGCTGCTGACGGATGCAGGCAAAGGAAATGCCGTGCAGATGAATGTGGAAAAAGTCGGCGACGTCGATATTCACAAGATTAAGATTGCCGAAGGATCCATTTCCTTATTCGACAGAGTCTTTGGGATCCAAAGCGACCTGTTCATCGGCATCGGCCCGCAAAAGGTCTGGATGGCGGCTGGTCAGGATGGACTGGCAACTCTGAAGTCCACAGTCACCGCCGTTGGCGAGCCCGCCGTAAATCCGGTCGTGTTCCGTGTTGATGCCAACATGTTGCCGTGGGCAAAACGCATTGATGAGGTGGCAAAGAAGGAAAAAACCGGGGTGCAGACGGCCGATGAAGAAAAACTCAGCCGCGAACGGGCTCGGGTTCGGGAACGTGCCATTGCGGCCCTCGTCACGGATGATGATTTTTCGTTTGTGATCACGACTGAAGGCGGTATGTGGGTCGGTGATTTCACCGGCAACACGGGGCTGCTGCGATTTGCGGGCAAGATGATGTCCGCGTTCTCGAAGGAAAACTTTGAGTAGAGAGACCGTCATGGCTGATTCAGATGCCCTGCCTGACGAAGACAGCGAACTGGACGATTTGCAGTTTCCTGAAGAGGATTTTGCGGTCGAAGATGTCGAACAGGCCTATCGTCAGGCATTGGAAGCACTCGACGCCGCGGAGCGGCAGGTCGGGTCAGTGATGGTCGATATGGTCGAATCTGCTAGCGCTGCAGGTGTCGAGGAAGAATCAGTTTCCGATGGATTTTCTATCGGTGCGCAACTGGCCGAAGATCTGAAGTCGACAGCGGCGGCGGCAGAAGCATCCGGCAACGCGGTGCTCGTTGAAGGACTGCGTCGTGTCTCGCCGCGTGAAGTGATCGAAGGAGCTGTCTTTGTCGGCGGTGACGTCGCACTCACGGCTCGAAAACTGGCGTCGCTGATTGGACAGGACGTCGATAATCGGGTCGCCGTGTCGCTCGTCGATTCGCTCAATCAGTCGTATCATCGCGAAAATCGTCCGTATGAAATTCGCCTGCATGAAGGCGGATATCATCTGGAACTGCGTGAAGAATTCCAGGACGTCAGCACACGTTCGTTCGGTACCGGACCGCGCGACGTGAAACTGTCGCCTGAGACACTCGAGGTTCTGGCGTTTGTGGCATGGAATCAGCCAGTCGAAAAAGAACAGGTTGAATCCATCGGCCGACAAAACTCCATGGCGCTGCTGCGACAGCTGCTGCGGCTGCAACTCGTCGAATTGCAGCGAAACGGCACGAAGCGAACCGACGTTTCATACGTCACCACGTCAAAGTTTTTGAAACTGTTTGGGCTTAAATCGATCGCCGACCTTCCGACTGCGGATATTTTTTCGTTTAAGTAACAGACTTTGAGTTCCCTGCATTCCCAACCAGAAGACCCTCGCCGCAGATTTGCGGTGGAAACGGTACGCACTCTGCGGCAGGAAGGTTTTGAGGCGCTGTGGGCCGGAGGTTGCGTTCGCGATCATGTACTCGGGAAAACGCCGAAGGATTACGATATCGCCAGTACGGCCACACCGGACGACGTTATCAGAATCTTTGGACGACGACGGACCGTTGCGGTCGGAGCCAGCTTTGGCGTTGTCATGGTCCTTGGTCCGGACAAAGCTGCCGGACAGATCGAAGTTGCCACATTCCGCAGTGACGGTGAGTACCACGATGGCCGACGTCCCAGCAGTGTCATGTTCTGTCGTCCCGAAGAAGACGCCAGACGCCGCGACTTCACGATCAACGGAATGTTTTTTGACCCCATCGAAGAGACATTGATCGACTATGTCGGCGGGCGTGAAGACCTGGCTCTCGGCATCGTGCGGGCCATTGGCGATCCGGTCGCGCGGTTTACCGAAGACAAACTTCGCATGCTTCGCGCCGTCCGGTTTACAGCGACATTTGGATTCGCTCTGGATGAATCCACTGCCGATGCGGCATATCAGCTTCGACGGAAGCTCAATCAGGTCAGCGCCGAGCGTATCTCACACGAACTGAAACGGATGCTGGCCCATGGGACTCGCGAGCATTCGTTCCGATTGCTGATTCAGACAGGCTTGCTTCCGGAAGTGCTGCCGGAACTGTATCGCGATGAAGATGAGGCAGGGCTGGCTGTCATCGGCCAGGGATTGCACCATTTGATATCGGATCGGTTTGAACCGGCCCTGGCCCTGATGCTTCTGTCGTTGCGTCTGTCTGGTACGGGCAAAGAATCCACAGTTGCCATTGAATCCGTCTGTCGCCGACTGAAACTGTCGAACGAAGAAATCGAATGCGTCTGCTGGCTGGTGAAATCGCTGCCGGTTCTTGAGAACGTTCAACGTAAACCGCTGCATGTTCGCAAGCCATTGCTGGCACACCCGATGATTGAGCTTCTGTTGCAGACGTCGGCCGCAGTCGCTGCCGCTCAGAATCGTCCGGCGATGGATGTTGAGTTTTGCCGTGATTACATGTCCACGCGGCACAGCGATGATCTGTGTCCGGCACCGCTTGTCGATGGTCAGGACCTGATGGCCCTGAATTTGCCTCAGGGGCCCGCATTTCGCGTCTTGCTTACCACAATTCGGAACGAGCAATTGGATGAGATTCTCACGACTCGCAACACTGCTCTGGAACGCCTGCGTGAACTTGTCGCGGTGAGTACCGGCAACTGAAGCGCTCGGTCGCCTCGGTCGCCAACCCTTTCCATCCGGCATTCGAGTGGTCGGAGTTGCGGAAGTAGAATTTGGAGTGCTCCGGCTCGACGGAGCTTTGGTTCGCGGCGGAGCCGCTTTCTTTTGTCTCCCCCGCTGTCGCTGTCCTTTGGCGCGGAATTGCTCGGAAAGAAAGTGGCTCCGCCACGATCGGAAAGCGGTGTCGAGCCACCGCACTCCAAAGTGTTCTCGTCCTTGGGCATGAAATTGAAAGCATACCTGCGTTTTTCGTTACGCCAGGTTATACTTCCCAACCCGACATTCGGCGAGCATGGTGCAAAGCTCCGGCTACGTCTACGACAGCACTTTTCAGCGCGAAAGATTTTGGAAAATGTCTCAGCAGTACATTATGAGCATTGAGCACATGACTCGTCTTTACGACGAGAAGGCAGTGCTTTCGGACATCTGCATTGCATTTTATCCGGGCGCAAAAATTGGCGTGCTCGGAGGCAACGGGTCCGGCAAGAGTACCCTCCTGCGGATCATGGCGGGTGAAGACAAAGACTACATGGGAACCGTGCGTCCCGCCAAAGGAATTCGGATTGGCTATTTCTCCCAGGAACCTCGGCTTGATCCCGAGAAAACCGTTGGTGAATGTGTCGAAGACGCAGTTGCAGATTCGCGGGCAACACTTGAACGATTTAACGAACTGAACATGAAACTGTGTGAAGACTTGTCACCGGACGAAATGGAAAAAGTTCTGAACGAACTTGCCAAAGTGCAGGACAAGATTGATCACAACAATCTGTGGGACCTGGATCGCACGCTGGAAATTGCTGCCGATGCCATGCAGCTTCCGTCGGCGGATGCAAAGGTGGCAGTCCTGTCCGGAGGTGAAAAACGCCGTGTTGCACTGTGCCAGTTGCTCCTGATGAATCCCGATTTGCTGTTGCTGGACGAACCGACGAATCATTTGGATGCGTCATCGGTGCAATGGCTGGAACAGTTTCTGAAGAAGTTCGAAGGCACTGTCGTCGCAGTGACCCACGATCGATATTTTCTGGACAATGTAGCTGGCTGGATTCTGGAATGCGATCGCGGCCGATGTATTCCATACGAAGGCAACTACACGTCGTGGCTTGAACAAAAACGAAAACGACTGGAACTGGAAGAACGCGGCGAGACTCGCCGCCAGCGAGACCTGAAACGAGAACTCGAATGGGTGCGCATGTCGCCCAAAGCTCGTGCCTCCAAGAATAAGGCGCGTCTGGAGCGTTACAACGAGCTGGCCGCGCAGAAATTCGACGAACGTGACGAAGCCGCACAGATTCAGATTCCTACGTCCCGCAAGCTGGGTCAGTTAGTCGTGCAGGCTCAAAACCTGAAGAAGAGTTTCGGGGACCGCGTGTTGTTTGATAATCTGAGCTTTGATCTTCCGCCGGGTGGAATTATCGGTGTGATCGGTCCGAACGGTGCCGGAAAGACGACGCTGTTTCGCATGATCATGGGACTGGAAAAACCAGACTCCGGGACGTTGAGAATTGGCGAGACGGTGCAAGCATCGTACGTCGATCAGTCACGCGATTCCCTGGCGGACAGCAAGAGCGTTTACGAGGAGATTTCGGGGGGACACGACGTTCTGGAAGTCGGAACCTCAACGATCCATGCGCGTTCATACTGCGGGCGATTCAATTTCAAAGGATCAGATCAGCAAAAGCTGGTCGGGCAGCTTTCCGGCGGGGAACGAAACCGCGTGCATCTGGCCAAGCTGCTGAGGTCCGGTGGAAACCTGATGCTGCTCGACGAACCGACAAACGATCTGGACGTTGATACCTTGCGGGCTCTTGAAGAAGGTTTATCCAACTTCGGCGGCTGTGCGGTTGTCGTCAGCCATGATCGCTGGTTCCTCGATCGGATTGCGACGCACATTCTGGCCTTTGAACCCGATGGTTCCGTGGTCTGGTGCGAAGGAAATTATCAAGTCTACGAGAAACAGCGGCATGAACGTCTCGGTGCCGATGCCGATCGTCCTCAGCATGGACGCTTCAAACCGCTCAGCCGATAGTTCAGATTCTTAATCCTAATCTTACTCTTAATCCTAATCGGTTCGCTTCTTTCCTCTCAGTTGAATCGTCCATCGTCCCATGCCTGTCGAGGCAACGACGGAATCAGATTAAGAGCAGGATTAGGATTAAGAGCATGAATGTCCCCTGAACTATGGATTTTCTGCAACTCACAGGCAAGACCATTCTTGTGGCCGGTGTCGCGAATCGCAAAAGCGTCGCGTGGCACACGGCGAAACTGCTGCAGGAAGCCGGAGCCAACGTGCTGCTGTCGGTGCGCAGTCAGGCGCGGGCCGATTCCGTGAGGAAGCTGTTTCCCGACTCGCCGATTTTTGTCTGTGATGTCGAACATCAGGACCAGATTGACGCACTGCGTGACGCGGTGGCAGCAACCACAGATGTGCTGCACGGCATCGTGCATTCGATTGCCTTTGCCGATTTTTCGGCGGGCTGGCTGCCCTTTCACCAAACCCCGCGCGCGGCATTCCTGCAGGCCGCGAACATCTCCTGCTTTTCCCTGATCGCACTGGCGGAAGCATTCAGGCCGCTGCTGGATCCGGAGACTGGCAGCGTCGTCACGATTTCGATTTCGACGACGCGCATGGCGGCCGAAAACTATGGCTACATGGCCCCCATCAAAGCCGCGCTGGATTCTTCGGTATGTTTTCTGGCGAAATCGTTCTCGCAGTTCTCCAGAATTCGTTTCAACGCCGTCTGTCCGGGCTTATTGAAAACATCCGCCTCAGCCGGAATCCCGGGCTACGTAGACAGCTACATATTCGCCGAAAAAGCCACACTCCGAAAACAGGCCGTGCAAACGGACGAAGTTGCGTCCACCGTGGCTTTCCTGCTCAGCCCCCGCTCCTCCGGCATTAACGCGCAGGGCCTCGTCATCGACGCCGGTATGGCCATCAACTACTTCGACGACGCGCTCGTTAAAACTGACTGATATCGTTCCACCGATCACGAATCCACAGTTGTAAAGGCAGCAGGATGAACAGCCAGGTCCAGAAGATATTGACCAACACGCTGAGCAGCAGGGTCGTTTCGATATGCTGACTGTGGGCGACAGCGCTGGTGGCAGCGGTCAGGCCAAGAATGGGTGCGGCAAGACAGAAAAAGCCCGGTGCGGAGATGAGCACTGTCAAGGGCAGCGCGGCCCAGCGCGTATAGAGCGACAGGATCACGGCGATATGGCTGCTGAAGCCCAGCACGATCAGAAAACTGCTCACCATCGTCATCGAGCATTCGCGTGCGATTACTTCGTAGCCTGAGACCACCGTCATGCCCAGCCAGAACACAACAGGAACCAATGCGACCAGGCACCCGCCTGCTTTTTCAAGCAGAATGCGGACGCCGGTGAGTGGAATCGACGCGAGCGTGGATTGAGTCGACTGACGGATTTCGTAGAATAAACAACCGGATGAATACAGTAAGACTTCCAGTGCCAGGAACCCGGCAAATGTCAGAAATGCGGTCCAGGCATAGTCGCCGCGAAGTGTGAAAACGCTGTTGTCTCCGTTGTTCCTCTGCAGGAAAATAAATCCGCTAAACACCAGTCCGCCGCCGATCAGTTTTGCCATGAAGAAACTGCGGCCACCGGTGAAGAACAGGAACTCTTTCCACATCACGGCCATCGGCCAGCAGCGCCCGACCGACCAGCGGCGGATGGCAGGATTCTCAGAAGGACCGCCCACATCGACGGGTGCGGACCAAAAATCCAGCGTCAGAGTACTAATCGCAAACAACGCGATGGCAATCAGCCCACTGATCCAGAACTGCTGACCGAAGAACACGACGGTGCTGTCCGTCTGCAACAGCACTCGCAGTCGTTCAAAGATATTGATCGTGTCGAGCGCGGGGGGGATGCTGTTCAATGTGTCCGAAATTCCAGTGGGAACAGATCCTGCAGGAAATGCGGCCAGACCATTCACGATCAGACTCGGCAGCACAAACATCAGGACCAGAATCGCACCTGCCATACCTGCCGCGCGGCCGGATGTGGCACACCGTACGCTGCAGAACAGTGCAAGATTGGCGACGAACACCATCCATGCGGCCAATGCGATGTACGACGCAATAATCTGCTGCCACAGGACGCCGCCGAGCGTGATAGCGAGAAAGGTGAACGGCAACTGGATCACCAGCAGCATGAGCGAACTCACCAGCCGCGACGTCGATTTCCCCAGCGTGATCGACAACGCCGTCATCCCGGCCAGACGCAGCAGGGCAAACGTGCCAGCATCTTTTTCTTCGGTGACTGCCGTCACGAAATAGCTAACGCCGGATACGGTGATGAGCAGCACGTTCAGGTAACAGATCGTCTCAAAAAACCTCAATCCGGTCCGACTGGTTCCGAACGCATCCATGAAAGCAATGGAGATCGAAAAGAACATGATGAATGAAAACACAGCGCGAATGATGTGTGGATAGATGGATTTTGAATCCATCTTCAGCGTCCAGTTGAACAGGGTTAGTGTGCCTGAAATCACGTCCGAACTCCTCGAGTGGTCAGATCCATGAACGCCTGATTCAAGTGGCGTCGCTGCTGGCTGAATGCCGATATCGGTAGTTCCAGAGTCAACAGAGATTTCAGAAAGTCGTTGGCAGACAACGACGACGCCAGTTGGATATTGAAGTCCCGACCGGTGGCAAATTCCGGCTCCTGCACATCGTCAACGCCTGGCAATTCACGAATTCGAGCAATCACATTGTCATAAACCGCAGCCAGTCGCAGATTGTAAGTCGGCAGTTCATCGGGAGATTCGAGCAACACGTCCATGGGGCCGCTGAATTTTACCTGGCCGCGATCGATGATCGTGACGCTGTCGCAGAGTTCCGCCAGTTCACTGAGGATGTGCGAACTGATAAACACGGTCTTCCCCATCCGCCGCAGCTCCCGAAGAATCTCCATCAGTTCAATTCTCGCTCGAGGATCCAGACCGCTGGCCGGTTCGTCCAGCAGCAGCAGATCCGGATCATGCACAAGGACTCGTGCCAGACTCACGCGCTGCTGCATGCCCCGCGACAGCCCGCTGATCAGGTCATTGCGGCGACCATCCATGTCAGTCAGTGTCAACACGTCATGAATGACCTGATCACGCTGCTTGACCTGCAGACCGTACGCAGCGGCGAAGAAATCCAGATATTCAAACACAGTCATCTGACGGTACATGCTGAAGTGGTCGGGCATGAATCCGATTCGTCGTCGCACACTGATCGGGTCGGCTCGCACGCTGCTGCCAAAAACCTGAATCTCACCCCAGCTGGGTTTGAGCAGTGTGCAAATGGCTTTGAGCGTGGTCGTTTTGCCGGCACCGTTCGGCCCGACAAAACCATGCAGCGTCTGCGGCATCACACAGAACGTGACCTGACTCAACGCCTGATGCCCCTTGAAGGCATGCGACAGATTGGTGACAGATATCGCAGGAATGGTCTGTTGCGTGACGCTCGACATAGTACTTTCGCCTCTTAATCTTAATCTTAATCTTAATCTTAATCTTAATCTTAATCTTAATCCGTTGTGTTTCTATCACTCTCGTTCACCGTCTTATCGAGCCACCGCAGGGAATCGATTAAGATTATGATTAAGAGTAGGATTAAGAAGGGAGACGATGCGCATCAGACATCGCGAGTTGGTGAGTTGGAGCGAATCAATCCAACGAGCATTGAGACGATCTCCAGCAACATCTCTTTCCCATTTGACAATTGCGATTGCTGCACCATGGACTTCGCAACGAGTACGTCAAGGCAAGCAGCGGACTCCAATGCTGACCCCCGCGCCGTATCGAAGAATCGGCATCGGTCTGCGGACGTGTGTTTTCCGTTGCCTTCAGCAATGTTGAGCGGAATCGAGGTGGACGCTCGATCGAGTTGATTGTGAATCGCTGCCGTCTTTGGAATACCGGTCAGCAATTCCGATGCCCATGCAACGAATTGAATTGCGGCCTGGTAGACGTTCAGTTTTTCGTGATCAAATTGCTTCATCCGGGTTCGTCTCCTCAAAATCTTAATCTTAATCTTAATCTTAATCTTAATCTTAATCCCGCTCTCCATCGCCCGGCACGAACTGCAGGGAATCGATTAAGATTATGATTAAGAGTAGGATTAAGAAGTCAGGACATCAGCACTATGAACAGTGACCGCCGTGCCGCTTCAGTCTATTTGCTCGCCGCTCCGTTCACATCGACTCCCTGATCAGCGGGGTTCAATAACAAGTCCCGGACATACAGGATTCTCCCCGTGCGACGCAGATCCGCATCAACAAGCAAGTGTTGATTTTCCGGCATTGGTGCGTAGACCAGCAGGCGTACTCGATCATCTGGCAGGCGAAACTTTCCCACATCCTGAATAAAATCATCAACGAGACTTCGTCGAACAAGATTTGGCAGCATCCGCTTGAAACAGGCTTCCACCGGATCTTTGGGAACGTCTTCCAGTTCTTCGTACGTCTGCAGCATCGAGCCACCGCCCAAAATCGAGGCACCGCCCATATAGGAATGCGTCTGTGCGCAGTAAGTGCGCAGCAGTTCGCGTCTGCTGGCCAGCGACAGTCGCCCGCGCTGTCGATCGATTTGCGTGTAATGCAGATGACGCCCATGAATGATGAGACCTTCGACCAGTGGATCATTCGGGAATTTCTCGCCGAAGGCGATCGTCAGATCTTTGAGTTCATCACCTTGCTGACTCAGGCTGGTCACCGCCAGATTCCAATTGTCGTTTACAATCCGGCGGCGGGACCGAAGTGCCTGACTGCTGTAGGGTGGAATACGGGACACGAAACTGGCCGTGTTGCCGGACGTTATTCTGGCTTCCACGCTCTCTTCGCTGGAACCTGAGGCCAATAACGTCTGGTGGTCTTTATCTGTGATGGAATAGGTGTTCCCGGCTGTCACGAACAGAGTTGTCAACTGCAGCAGGCTGCAGTGTGTGTCATCTTCAGCGCGGGCAATGGCGGCGGAATGCTGCGAAGTTGATTCGCCATATCCACGGCGACCGATGAACAGGAACATCAGGCTGAAAAAT
>JANOUN010000622.1:0-2907 GCA_031416875.1 Planctomycetota bacterium
TTCGTTCCTGGATGAATTCAGGCCAGGGCTTTCCACCGGTTTGACGGATCACTTCACCGGCCGCCAGGAACATCAGGTTCGAATAGCCATAGGCGGATCTGAAACGTCCTTTGGCCGGGAGATGTTTTGTGCGACGCAGCACTTCTTCAGGCGTGTACGGTGTGCCCCACCAGAGGAGATCCCCGCTGAACGTTCCCAGGCCGCTGCGATGGCAGAGCAGATCATCAATCCGAAGCTCGGCGGACACATATGGATCGTAAAGCTGCAGCCACGGAAGATGTTGCTGAACGGGTTGGTCCCAGCAAACTTTGCCTTCTTCTTCCAGCATCGCAATTGCCGCGGCAGTGAAGGCTTTGGTATTTGATGCGATGGCAAAGACCGTGTCGGCATCCACGGAGTCCGGCTTCCCGGTTTCACGCACGCCGAATCCGCCGGCGAGCAACACCTGTCCGTCTTTCACAATCGCTACTGAAAGCCCAGGCACGTTCCAATCGCTTCGAGCCTGCTCAATCACTCCACTGAGCGGCGCAAGATCGGGCTTCACCGCTGTCTGGCCAGCCCCGACTCCACACCAAAGCAGCGCGCCAACGATCGTCAGAAGTCTGGGTAACATCAACAAGGTCCCTTCACTCAGGCTGCAAGGAGTGGTCTGCTTTTCCGCGCGAAGCATAATAATCAAACCACCGTCGCATTACACCGAAACCACAGACGAATTCACGGCTGGCAAATTTGTGAATTTGTAGGGTGTGACAAGCGGCAGCGCAGGCACACCAGAACGGTGATGCGATGTGCCAGCGCGTTGCCTGTCACACCCTACGAGCTCACCATTGTCAAAAAAAATGGCCAGCCGTGCGGACGAACTCCAGCGTTCCATCAGGCTGGCAGGAATCGCGACCGAACTGTCCAGGTCCGAAGCAAATGACTTCCAGGGCGGCGCGGGTGGCAGGTAAGTGGTCGGTATTGTAGACTGGAACGATTGCTTTGAGTGTTGATATTTTCCGCCGCAAGCGAAAGGAAATCACATGCAGACTCAAACCAGGTTTATCCGGCGTGATCCTGCCGAGGTTCTGCCGTGGGCCGAGACCTGCGGCGCGATTCGCTGCTTAATCGAAGAATCTGACGGAGCTGCTGCCGAAGTGCATCATGTCGAAATTCAGAATGCGAAGTTGCACTACCACGAGCGCACGGATGAGTTTTACTACGTCATTGACGGTCAGGGTACGATGATCCTGGATGAGACTGAAATCGAATTACACGCCGGCGTTGTTGTCTACATCCCGCGCGGAGTGAAGCACAAAGCCGTGGGAAACCTTAAAGTCCTGACAATTTGTATCCCGCGTGGCGTACTTAACGACGTCCACGAACTGGAATGAACGTGAGGAACCTTCGCAATGCGGGGCTGGCCACATCAAGTTGTGCGCCAGGGGTTCTCCACTCAGAATGATCGTGCATTCCCATTACGCCCTTTCAGGGCTTCCACATTCGAAATTGCCGTTTCCTGGGGCGATGCCCCAGGCTTTCACATGATGCCGCTTTGCGGCAAGGCCCTTCGAACACGCTATTCTTGGTGACGGAACAAAAACAGGATCAACAAGCGACCCCTCCCAAATCGCGGGGAGATCATTTCATGTCGGCAGCATTACCGACATCCACGACCGCATCCAAAAAGCGGGTGTGAGTTGATTCCCCTTGGATCCAGGGAACGGTTCTGTCACAATCGGTGCCTCGGTCTTCCGCTGCCGATCCGGACAGATTCAGTCCGTGTCATTGAAAGAATGGTGTCCGGATTCCTGTGGGAGTTGTGATGTCTGATCGTTCTCAGCCTGGCGGTGTCGCGCGACTGGAATTTTCCGGTGGTACACTTGTTCTGTCCGGCATTCCCGTGTCGAAGCTGGACGATTGGTATGGCAGATTGTTTTGGGTCACCGATCCTCGCATCGGGGCGGCGCGTTGCGATGCCATTCACTATTCGCAGGTAATTGCTGAACTGCAGCGACGTCGGATTCGGTTTCATGATGAAGTCGCGGACTGGAAAGAAGTACGCTGGAAAGCCGAAGAAATGCACGAACTGCGTCCCGAACAGCTGCAGGCGGTCGATGCATGGATGGAGTCCGGTCAGGCTGGCTGCGTGGTCATGCCAACCGGCACGGGAAAGACTGAGGTCGCGCTGTCGATCATGCAGAAGACGAAAGTCGCGACGCTGGTCGTTTCGCCGGTGCGCGACCTCATGTATCAATGGCATCGCCGGATTCTGCGCTGCCTGAGTTATGACGCGGGAATCATCGGCGACAACGTGTTTCGTGTGCATCCGGTTTCCGTCACAACTTACGACAGCGCGTGTATTCATATGCAGACGCTGGGCAATCGATTCGGCCTGATTATTTTTGATGAGTGCCATCATCTGCCCGGCCAGATTCGGCGCGATGCTGCGCGGATGTGTGCCGCCCCGGCGCGGCTGGGGCTGACCGCGACGCCTGAACGATCGGACGGTCGTCATTCAGATCTCAACGAACTCATCGGGCCGATCGTCTATGAACTGCCCATCGGCGATGTGAAAGGCAAATCGCTCGCAGACTATGATATTGTGCGCATTCCCGTGCATCTGAGCGACGATGAGCAGAAACGCTACGATCTGCTTTCCGAAGAGGTCCGCAGCTATATGTCTGATCAGCGGAAAGAGAATCCGATGTTTTCCTGGGAAGACGTCTGTGCCGAGAGCGCGGTCTCGCAGGATTCTCGCCGAGCCCTCAAGTCGTATCATGCAAAACGTGCGATCGAAGATCGTGCGGAAGAGAAGCTCAAGACACTGGAAGATCTGTTTCGCCTGCACGCCGGAGATCGCTGCATTGTGTTTGCCGGGTCAAACGCGATGGCGCGGGATGTGTCATTGCGGTTCCTGATTCCCTG
>JANOUN010000623.1:0-3586 GCA_031416875.1 Planctomycetota bacterium
CCTTTTTCGCCCAGCCGAGATTTCGAACAAGATTGTTCGTGCTGCGGCCAAACATACGTTCTGGTCGATGATAGTCAACGCCCACCTGTTTGAAGCCGGCAAACGCGCGCAAGCCGCGCAGGAAGAGATCTCGCTCCGGGAATTGCGTCAGAGACTTCACTACTTTACGATCGAGCAGAGAAAAATCACCTGCGTCATGAGGCACGGTCACATACGAAAAGTAATCAAAGACTCGATAAAACGCCTTGTAAGCAAACTGCATGAACAGCGTTGCATCACGTTTCACACGACGGCCATACACGACATCGAAGCCTTCGCGCCATTTGGAAACGAACTGTTCAATCAGTTCTGGCGGGTCCTGCAAATCTCCATCCAAAAGTACGCAGGCGTTCTTGCTGGCAACCCGCAGGCCGCTCATGAAGGCCGCCTGCGATCCGAAATTGCGGGAATGCGAGATCCCCAGAACACGCGGATCGTCCTGCGACAGGCTGCGGATGATTTCTTCCGAATCGTCAGGGCTGCAGTCATTCACAAAAATGATTTCGTGGTCAACATTCAGCTTCTGGAACGTGTCCTTCAGCCTTCGGTACATGATCGGAATGGCCTGACCATCCTTGTAGCAGGCAATAATCGCACTGACGCTGCGGCGAGTATCCAGCTGATACTTCCTGGACGATTGCTCGTACGCCGTCAGGTCAGACAAAGTGCTCATCCACGCTGCGGTTTGACGCAGCCCGTCTTCCAGGGATACCAGCGGCGTCCATTTCAGACTCTCACGTGCCTTCTCCGGCTGAGCGTACCAGTCAGCGACATCCCAATGCCGACTGGACATTGTGAATTGAGGCGCATCGGTCACGTCAAAGATATTCTGCGCGACACCTGCGATGTCCGCCATCGTCATTTTTCGACCTGTGCCAATGTTGAATGAATCTCCGTACTCCGTTTCCTGGATCTGCAGGGCCGTCTGGAGAAAAGCGGCAGAAACATCGTCAACGTAGACAAAGTCCCGTGAGATGTCAGGGCGCACAAACTCGGGGAGCTTCTTCTGTAGTCCGCGGCGAACCAAATTGGGGATGAGCCGTGAGGAATCTTCCAACGGACCATAAACGGAATACAGACGCAGGTTCGCACATGGGAAATGCAGATGCTTCCCGTAGTAATGGATCAGGTGCGCCGCCGCTGCCTTTGACACCGCGTAATGTGAGTTTGGTTCGAGGTGAGCATGTTCGTCAGGTGCGGTACAATTGTCGCCGTACTCCGATGAACTGCCGGCATGCACATACATCGAAATCGAACGCTGTCGCAATCGCTCCAGCAGGCGGGTGGTGAAATTGAAATTGGTCTCGTAGATCAGCTTCCCGTCTGTCTCGAACGAGTACGCTCCAAAGGCCGCACAATTGAAGACCGTTCTCGGTCTCACCTTCTCGAGAAGTCCGTCAAGGTTGGAATCGATGAGCAAATCGACGACATGGATGTTATTCGCTGGAACGGTCTCCAATCGCCAGGCAGGCAGACGACTTGCGGTACCGTGGACATCACGGCGGACATTCAGGATTGTCCGCAGAAGGTTCGCGCCGACGAAGCCACTGGCTCCAAGCACCAGGACTGGGCCGTCCAGACGTCGGATTTCGGCCACCATGAATTCCGAAGCCGGGGAGACAGGTTTCATTGGCAAGAGGCCGCTCATCGCGCCGCCTCAGGCACAAAGGTGGCGAGTAAACTGACCGGGTCGAGTCCGCATTCAGCCCGATGAAACTTTTGGGATCCGTAGCGGCCCGACGGATAACCGCGAGCGGTGACATGCCTCAGGGAAGCGGGAGAGCAATTCTGCTGCAGCAGAGCCATTGATAATGCTTGTCCTGCGGATCCGTGAGCGACATGTTCTTCGGCAATCGTCACTCTGGAAGAATCCTTCAGATCACACAGAAGTTCCTCCGGAAGTTTCGAAAGCGGTAACTGGCTCAGGCACCACAAGTTCGGCCTTGTGGATTCCGATTCCTCCGCACAGGCTGCCCACAATGAACCAGCCAGGGGACCGACGGCGATCAGAGTCCCGCCGCGTCCGGAAACCAGTTTCCTCCACGGAGAAAACGGCGGAGTCGCCCACGCCTTTGGCTGCTCGCCAAGTCCCAGTCGCAGGTATGTCGGGCACTTCGATTCAAACAGAGAGGGAATGATTGTCGACAGATCGTTGTCGAAGGCCGGAATGACAACCTGCAATCCCGACAGTGTCAGGAGCACGCCGTAGTCTTCCAGCGCATGATGCGTGCTTCCCATGACGCCATAGCCATAGCCACCGCCGTTTCCCACAAGCACGACGGGCAGGTCGTGGAGGCAAATGTCATTGCGAATTTGCTCAAAGGGCCTTGCGAACACAAATGGAGCGATGCTGTAAACCCACGGCCTCAATCCCTGTCTGGCCAGGCCCGCTGCGACGGAGACCATATTCTGTTCTGCCACGCCCGCATTGATGAATCGCGGCCCCAGGGCGTCCTGCAGCGGTTCCAGCGCGCGAAAGCCAGGATCGCCGGTCAAAAAACGAAATCCGACCGTGACTGTTGTCGCATCAGGCCGTCGCAAAATGCCTGCCTCATCAATCGGCGACCTCCCGGCAGGCCTGCTCGTACTGCTCAACAGTCATGGGCAGATAATGCCATTCCAGGCGGTTCTCCATAAAGGAGACGCCACGCCCCTTGATCGTTTTTGCCACAATCATCAGCGGTCCTGTATATACGGCAGAGTTCAGGACGCGAGTCAGAGCCGCCTGATCATGCCCGTCAACTTCCACTGTCATCAGTCCAAATGCCCGAAACCTGTCTGCCAGCGGAGACAGGTCAGCCACGTCTGATGTTGTGCCAAATCCCTGCAATCCGTTTTGATCAACGATCACGACCAAATTCGCAAGCTGATGATGTTTCGAAAAAATCAGCGATTCCCAGGTCGAGCCTTCATTCCATTCTCCGTCTGATGTCAGGCAGATCACTCGGCCAGCCGTCTCGTTCAGTCGCTGACCCAGCGCGAGTCCGGCCGCGAGACCAACTCCGTGACCCAGACTTCCGGTTGCGAACGGAATGTCGGCAATACCTCTGGCCGGAGGATGACCGCTCAGCAACGTGCCGTCGCGATGAAATGTGTCCAGGTCGCTGTCCGAAAGCCGTCCAACTGACCACAGCGCTGTGTAAAGAGCACAGGCGGCGTGCCCTTTGGAAAGCACGAAATGATCGATGTCAGTCAAGACATCGTGATAGACGGCGAGGAGAATATCCAGACAGGAAAGGTTTCCGCCGATATGGCCCACCTTGCTGTCGAAGTGCATCTGCAGCAGTCGCCGCTTCGCCCGTGTGGTGCGGCAAACGCGATCAGTGGTCAATATTGGTTGCAGAATCGTCATGGAGACAATCAGCTGGCCGAAAAATGTGAAGTGAACCTGCCGTGGTTCCAAACGGGAATGCTTGCGATAAAAGTCTTACCAGAGTTTTGTCATCAGTACCTTCAGGACGATGCTCTTGTTGTTGAAGTCCAGAAATGATGGCACCTCGTCGCTTGATTCCAAGCGTTCACCTCGTGTCACGCGTTGTGCCATTTT
>JANOUN010000624.1:0-5100 GCA_031416875.1 Planctomycetota bacterium
CGGGTTGTACATGAT
This sequence comes from Planctomycetota bacterium, assembly GCA_031416875.1. Taxonomy (GTDB): domain Bacteria; phylum Planctomycetota; class Planctomycetia; order Planctomycetales; family Planctomycetaceae; genus SXXK01. The sequence goes on from JANOUN010000624.1 coordinate 16, forward strand.
TCGCTATCACTCGTGCTATCCGATTCACCGCGAAAAAGCCTATCAGGCGTTGATGAACGATCGGGATCGCGAGATGTTTGCATGGGTGAACGATTTCAACCAGTACGACCTATATACAAAACGGGACGAGCGGATGGATGTCGCAGGGCTGAGACCCTACTACGACGAGTTGATTGCAGAGTACTTTCCTAGCCAACTCCATTGGTAAGAAATTCAAAGGGGTCAGGCGTCTTTGATTGGCACAACGTCTGTTGATCGAAGTTGTTGTCGTCCGCGTGGACGTATGGTGGACTCCAGATTGAGGCGTGCGGCGATTGATTCCACCCAGACATCATCTCCCAGTGGACGGCCTCGCTGAGCGGAGAGGCGAACTGCGTCCAGTTCCCTCTTTGTGAGCGGATCGTTGACTCGTTCCACCCATCTCGACAACCGCGGCTGAGGCCACGGAGACAGCAGTTTCGGGTCAGGTTCGGGTTTCTGCAACCATCGCCACAAAGATCCCCAGCGCCAGTCTTCCGCGCGATCCACCAGTTTTGCTCGTAAGGCGTTTCGCTCGACGTACCGGCAAACGACGAAGAAGTGATCGTCGTCCTGAATCGGAAAGCTTTTGTATCGCTGCTGATAAACATGACCGAGTCCGCTGGTGTGATAGTGCGCATGATAACGCATCGTGTGTGTCCCACCAATCCAGCCCATGAAACGGCTCATTTCGCCGTCAATCAACGGGCGAAATACCAGATGATAGTGATTGGACATCAACTGATAGCTGTACAGCTCAATCCGGTAACATTGCAGACCTTCATGCAGAATTCGTTCAAACGCGGCGAAGTCGGCCTCTTTGCGAAAAATATCCGCTCGCAGGTTGCCGCGATTGAGGGCATGATAAAGTCCGCCTGCTTCGTCCGCTCGGGGTGGTCTCGGCATGTGATCGCGCTCCCTGAAAAGCAAAATCATAACCTGATGACTGCCAACCGTCAATCAAAGACGCCTGACCCCTTTCTTTGATTCTTCTTTGATTGACCCCTTCTTTGATTCTTGGTGCCATAAAGCACACAAAAAATAGCGGTGGATGAAAAATTAGCTACTCACCAGGGGAACATTGTACTCTCTTTATATCGGTACAATGTTCTCTTTTTGCGATCCCTGCCTGAGCTCTGGCTGGCAGGCCCAAAGGATTGGAAATTCGATTCCACGACAGCGCGCGGATCCTGACTGTTGTCGCGATTGAAATCGATCTGATCGACAGCCTTAGTTGATTCCCCGGCTGCGAATGTTCAATTTTCACCTGTCCGGTTGACACAGATGTTACCGAAGCATATTATGGATATGTGTATCTTCTTGTGTATAGAGTGAGTCTCCTGCCCGATTGCTCTGCCGAACTTCAAGCCTCCACCGCGTTGCCCCCCTGACGCGACCCAATTCCCACCATTGGAGGAATCTACAATGCTTGTCATCGTGTTCGCTGGGATTGCATTTGGCGTCCTGGCCATGTTCGCCATCTTTGTGCTGATGTTTATTGACGTCGTGTTTAAGTTTCCGCATGCCTCGGTGAATCAACAACATTGCGAACATGCGGAACCCCGAATGCCCCCTGTCCTCTCTGGCAACCTGGTGCATGCGGTAGTGATGGAAACAATCAGCGTCGCTGGTTCTAGCAGCCAGCCCTGGCCGCAGGTCGCACGCCCGGAAACCGGCTTCACGATGAATTCACGGATGTTGTGGTCGCGACATACCCGCCACTTGAGAGTTCTGGTGTTTCTGATCACCGTCGGTGGTGCGAGTGCGCTGTTTGTTCGCAGTCAACTGATTCCCAAAGCATTTGGCGACCGAGGTCCCTATCGCGCGGGGGCGCTGGAGCAAATTGCATCGCAGCCCAGCAGGTTGTCGACCGATTCCGACTGCCTGAAATGTCACTCCAAAGTGCAGGAAGAACGCGCTGAGTCACCTCACAAGGCGGTCCAGTGCATGCACTGTCATGGCAACGGCCATGAACACATTGCGGCTGCGATGCAGGCAGCAGACGACCCGGGGTATGTCATCCCGCCTGCGGAGGAGTGGGACGGAAGTTTTCACTCGAAGATGGACCTGTTCATTACTCAGGATCGAGCGACCTGTTTGTCGTGTCACACATCAGTCGTGGGAATGCCGAGCAGCTTTCGGAGTATTGATGTGGCGAAACATCTGGAAGAGCAGGGCGCGGGAGACGTCAACGACAAGAACGTGTGCTTCGAATGCCATACGGGACACAGTCCGGGCATTGAGTGACTTGGGGAGATCATCATGAATTTTGGATTGAACATACTGAACAATTCAGCGGGCGGTTGTGGTTCCGGCAATATAGCGAGCAATGGCTGTGGAGACCACGGCGCGTGCGGTGGCTGCCGTGAAGCTTCGCCTGAACGTTCCCGTCGGGACTTCCTGAAAAGAGCGACCACCATCGCCTTCGGTTCCTTTAGCCTCACCCTGCTGCCCGGATCAGCGGGTGGCATTGCGGAGCAACAGGCATCCGCTTTAGCCAGCGGGGCTACTTCCGCGACGGGCGTTTCCGGCGCAGCAGCGGTGAAAGAAAAAGAAGTCTTGTATGGATTTCTGGTCGATACGGAAAAATGCGTCGGCACCGGCAAGTGTCTGACCGCATGTCGCGTCGAGAACAACGTTCCCGAAGGATATGCGCGAACTTGGGTCGAGCGTTTTGTGCATTTCAAAGATGGACGCCTTCAGGTGGATCTGGTTCCGGAGACGGGTTATGCCGGAGCGGACATGGCTGTCATTGATCCGGACCTTGTCGAACGAGCGTACTTTGCGCCGAAGTTGTGCAACCAGTGTGTTGACGCTCCCTGCAATCAGGTGTGTCCGGTGCATGCTGCTTTTACGTCACCGGAAGGAATTGAACTGGTCGATCCGGATCGTTGTATTGGCTGTGCGTACTGCGTTCAGGCGTGTCCCTATGGTGTGCGTTTCATCAATCCCGATTCCGGCATCGCCGACAAATGCACATGGTGCTACCACAGAATCCAGCGAGACGAGCAGCCAGCCTGTGTCGAAGCTTGTCCGGTTGGAGCCCGCGTTTTCGGGAGGCTTGACGATCCTGAGAGTGAAATCAGCAAACGGATCGCCGCGATTCCGACAAGTGTTCTGAAGGAGCATCTCGGGACGCATCCTAAACTTCGTTACATCGGGATATCGGGGGAGGTCAACTGATGGACGGCTCATCGTTCGTGTTTCCAAACGACTCGCATGTGCCCTGGAGCATCATGATCGTGCTGTATCCCTACATCACAGGTCTGGTGGCGGGGGCATTCGTTGTTTCAGCGCTGTATCACGTGTTTCATCAGGAAGTGCTCCGGCCCGTCGCGCGTCTGGCACTGGTCACTGCACTGTGCTTCTGTGCATTTGCGACGGTGCCACTCCTGTTGCATCTGCATCATCCGGAACGCGCGTTCAATATCATGATTACGCCAAGTGCCACGTCCGCGATGTCCGGCTTCGGCATCATCTACAGCATGTACATGCTGCTGCTGGTCATCGAAGTGTGGCTGGTTTTTCGTGCAGACATTGTGGAGAGAGCACAGTCCGCAAGTGGCCCTTCCGGACTGCTGTACCGAATCCTGTCCTTCGGTGATCGGGAAATCACGAAAGAATCACAGGCCGCCGACGCATGGCTGATCCGCGCGTTGTCGATTGTCGGCATCCCGGCCGCTTGCGTGCTGCATGGATACGTGGGATTTCTGTTTGGTGCAGTCAAAGCCAATCCCTGGTGGTCGACGGCATTGATGCCGATCATCTTTCTGGCATCCGCAGTGGTGTCGGGAATCGCGGCTTTGATTGCGCTGTATCTGTTCATGTGCTGGCGACGCAAGGTGACGCCGGACGCAGCCTGCGTTCGATCGCTGTCCCGTTACCTGTGGATTTCGCTGATCGTTGCGGTTTCCCTGGAAATGCTGGAACTGGTTCACATGGCCTATGAAGCAGGTGCCGAATGGCATGTGCTGTCGACGTTGCTCAGGGAACGCCTCGCGATGTCCTATGGCGTTGTACAGGTACTCATCGGTTCGCTGTGTCCGTTTGTGTTGCTGCTGCTGGCGATTCATCCTCGAAGAAATCCTGCGTTGATGATGTCGCTGAGTGGTCTGGCCTCTGTCCTGATCCTGGTACAAGTCTTTGCGATGCGCTGGAACGTGGTGGTCGGCGGGCAACTGTTCTCCAAGAGCTTCCGCGGCTTCGTGGAATTCCCGCTGCCAATCGGCGGTCGCGAGGGCCTGCTTGCTGCCGCTGTGGTGTTGACGCTGCCGCTGATTGCATTGTGGGTCGCTGGTCGATTACTGCCTCTCTGGTTTGCGGACGAGTCCCGCAGGACGTGAGTTGTGTAGGAAATATCGGCATTCGGCGTCCAGACCATTTGCCGTATTGCGGCAAGGTCCTGCTTCTGAGAGGAGTTTCTCATCCCGCGGTGTGTCGTGGATCTGAAGTCTGTCACGATCCGGATGGTCCAGCATCGTCTCGTGACCTTGACACCCCATGGACTTTGTCTCCTGAAAAACATGAAGTCGAACACATTGATAAGTAGCAGAAATAATACGAATCTGCGATCTTGTTCAATACGGCTCTGATGTTCAATACGTTGTGTGGCAGTGTTCTAAAACGACTCCTTGAGAAAGACGACTCATGAAGATTCACCGATACGAATTTGTCGGACCTGATTCACTCATTACGCTGAATGATTTGCTTTCGCACGGATGGTCGCCGGTTCGGGAGATTTGTGGTGCTGCCGCAGACGGATCAGCAAAAACCCTCGTCCTGCTGGAAAAGGAATCCGTACTGTGTGAGTTCCCGGGGGACAATCTGATCGAGGGCGTGCCCGTTGAATTCCTGATGAATGTGATGTTGTTTGAGAATTTTGCGTCTGAGGAAATTCGCCAGGTTGTCAGTCTTTGCCGGATCACGACTCTGGCACGCGGTGCGCAGATCTTTTCAAAGGGTGATCCTTCGGAATCCCTCTATGTTGTGCTTGCCGGCGATGTGGAAGTGGTTCTGCCGGAACTGCCCGTTGAAGAAAGTTCGGTGGTGACGCTGAATCCCGGCGGC
>JANOUN010000625.1:0-3035 GCA_031416875.1 Planctomycetota bacterium
GAAGATACCGTCGGCGTCGCCTGCGCCTTGTCCTTCCCAGACGATCAGAAATCGCCCGTCGGCTGCCATGGCGACGACCGGAGAATCCTGGTCCCCGGTGCTCGTCATGCCGACCCGAAACTCGTTGCCAAGTGCCGTGCCCGCTGCATCATAGCGTCGAGCGTAGACGCCATTGCCGGAACCGTCCTGACTGACGCTGGTCCACGACACTACGAAATCGCCGCGACCGTTCATGGCCACGGTCGCGTATTTCTTGTCATTGGACGTGGTCTGGTTGATCAGGAATTCGACGCCCACTTTGTTCCCGGCCGCATCGAACCGTTGACCATAGACGCCCGAGCCTCCGCCGTCCTGATTCCGGCTGGACCAGACAATCACATGGCTGTCGTCGCGAGCCGCCGCGACGGCGTGTGTGCTGCCTCGTGATTCGGAGGATGTGGATTGTGTATTCGTGGTTGTTGTATTCACGAGCGACTCAGATGTGCGGGTGAACAACCCCTGAACTTCATACGCCCCGATGTCGGGAGCACTGTCTCGGGCCGTGGTTCGTGCATCCACTGTCGGAGCGGACACGGTGGTTCCGGTGTCGATGGCCGCACTGCCGGACAGCAGGCGATGCGTCGCGACGAATCCGCCATTGTTCTGCAGGACTGCTTCAAGTAACGGATTGATGCCGCTTTGATCAGAAGGGCCGGTCAGTCCGGCGGTGCCATCGCTGTCAATGTTATGGCCCAGCGAGGTCAGGTCTCGGTTGGTGTTAAAGCCGGACGGGTTATAAAGCAAGGAGTTCCTGAACGAGACCGTGACTCCGCCTTCCTGCATGAAAATGCCGTCGCCGGATGCCGCGTCATTGAAGGCGATCGTGACGTTGGTGGCGGACACCGACTGACTCGTCCAGAGTCCACCGCCAGCGCCGATCGCAAGATTGCCGCTGAGCGTGACGTTGGTCAAGGTCATTGCGGCTCCGCTACCCGCGTTTTCGATCCCGCCCCCGTCCTTGCCCGCGGTGTTGCCATTGATGGTCACTCGGTTCAGGGTCACGCGTCAGCGATCATTGGACAGACCGCCCCCCCAATTGCTCCCCGTGTTGTTGCTGATGATCGTGTCGGTCGCCACCAGGGTTCCGTAGTTGTAGATCCCTGCTCCGCTGCCGGTGCTGTTGCCGGTGATCACAACCCGCGTCAGGTTCAGGCTCGCTGCATTATCGATCAGGACTCCGCCGCCCCAGTCATTGGACGCCATGACTCCGCCTCGGATGGTGACATCTTCGATTTTCGCCGTGATCCCTGCATGCACTTCAAAGACGCGATCCAGAGCATTGGCGTCAATGATCGACAGCCCTGACCCTGCCCCGGTAATCGTGAGTGAGTCGGTGATATCCAGGTCGCCGCTGAACGCCGCATTCTCACCCTGGCCCCCGATGGAAAACGTGAACGTGCCCGCCGTCAGAAAGATCGTGTCCACTCCGGCCGAATTGTTGGCAGCGATGATCGCTTCGCGGAGAGAAATGAGGCCATCCAATCCCTTATTTCCCAACAGCGACGCCACGGAATTTGTGTCACCGTCCAGCACGTCGTTCGTGGTGCTGACCGTGATCACACCGAGCAGATCATCCCAATTCCCAATGGTTGAACTGCTGCCAAAGACATGCGTCTCAATCGCGCCGATCTGGTATTCCAGCTCCCAGTCTCCGCCAAAGAGGCTGCTGCCTGTGGCGTTCGTACTGCCTGCGACATCCGCACCTGTCAGCCGGCTCAGGGATTCAACAAAGTCCTGTCCTTCGATCGACCCGGCGACATCGCAGCCGTAGAGCAGCAGGTCAGCATTGGCTGTCAGACTGTGCTGCCATGCCAGCAATTCCGGGGTGTGCCGGGCCAGTGTGTCCGCATTCAGTACCGTTGAGCCCAGCAGGATTTCACCATCGCGGCCGTGAGCCAGCAAGTGAATCGCGGACACCTTGCCGAGCTGCTCCAGTTTCTCGGTGATCTGCGTTAACCCGTCTTCGTTCGCATCCAGACGCAACAACCGAAAGTCACGATCGGTATTCAGCAGGCTTGCCAGGAGTGTATCCGCATCCTGTACTCGCGAATCAATCACGATCAATTCAATCCCGCAATCCGCCTGGGCCGTATCTGCGAGATACTCGTTGTCGTCGCTGGTTGCCTCTGCAATTGCTGTGTTCGATGGCCCTTGCACATCCAGTTCGCTGCAGTCAATGTTCTCGGTCGCCGCAGAAGTGTGCATACCTGCGTCAACTGCGTCGGTCACAGACGGCGATTCCACGGCCACCATGGCGACTTCAGCAATCATCGCCATCGGCGACGCACTCATCAGCACACGCTCTTCGAGCCGTGTCAACTGCAGCGATCGTCCGCGCGCAGCATCAGCGCTGGACGGTGAAGAATGCCCCAACAGATGAAGCACTTCATCAACGATTAAGTGAACTCGATCTCCAATGTTGCGATGTTTGCGTTTCATGCGGTCAACCTGAATGAACGCGCAGCACAGGCGCAGACCTGTACAATGCGGCTCTCTTAACCTACACCACGCAATCCGAAAGACAGGTAATCTCTGACACGATTCCGCAATTCAACCGCGCGGCGAACTCCCCCTAACCGCTATTCTCGGCATAAACAATACAGTCAGCGACAAGGGGCCACGATCGAGTGCAGTCGCGGATTTCGGTAGGTCCTGCTTGCCGAGCAGGACTTCGCGGCCACGCCGCGACCAGCGACGAGTTGCGGTCGAAAGGACGGCCACGCAGCGACGTGGAGCGGATGTGCGACTCATGGCGGTTCGCCTTACGGCGAAAGTCCTTTCCTGCAGAAAGGACCTACTTTGACAATCATCCGCGTCGTGGATGGCGATGGTTCCCTGACGCGTCGGAATTCGCTACAAATCCAGCGTGGGATAAGCTTCCAGCTTGTCATTGCTGTCCCAAAAACATGCAGTTTTCGTCAGTCGGTGGCAAGCTGGAAGCTTACCCCACGCAGCAAGTCAGATTAAATCAACAGGCTTGGAAAAGGGGTCAGGAA
>JANOUN010000626.1:0-7002 GCA_031416875.1 Planctomycetota bacterium
TGCTGTCAGGGGTGACGACTGTGGAGTACCCGCCGGAATTTTGGCAGCGGGTTTGTTCCACTCTGCGTCCTTCCGAGCCTTTTCAATTCTTCCCAGTGAATCATCGAGCGACGCTGGTCCGTCAGTGCCGCCATCCGAACATCCAGCGACAGACAGCATTGAGCCAGCCATCAAAAAAACGACACAGAGTGAGACATACAATCGCATTGCTATTCCCTATGAAAACCGTTCGGATTATTTCCTGAGCGCAGGTGCATTCTTCAGCACGGACAGTACGACATCCCGCAGCGCGGGCACGACAGACACGCCGTCGCCACCGGTCACAGTTTCCACGCCCTTCCAGTCCGTACACGTCCCGCCCGCTTCACGCAGAATGGGAATCAAAGCCGCAATGTCCCAGGGTGACATGAGCGGATCAATCGCGATTTCGGCGCGACCGGTGGCCACCATGGCGTGACCGTAGCAATCGCCCCAGCCGCGAGCGACCTTGACCTGATTCATGACGGAGACGATGGAATCAAACCGGCCCGTGGTGATCCAGTGCGTCGGTTCCGTGAACATCATTCTGGCGTCGCTGAGCGATGTCACACGACTGACATTCGTGCGACGTGGTGCCTGATCGCGAATCTGCCACCAGCATCCCTGACCTTCTGCGGCATACACGACTTCATCAAGTGCCGGAAAGCGACAGACGCCCGCCACCATACGGGCGTCTGACTCAATGCCGATTAAAGTCCCGAAGAGAGGCACGCCGTGAACGAACGGCTTTGTGCCGTCGATCGGATCAAGGATCCAGCGATAGCCGTTACGACCGGGGACCGATTCGAATTCCTCACCCAGAATGCCATCCTCAGGAAAGGATTCCGCGAGCATTTTTCGGATCAGCAGTTCAGCGCCGCGATCGGCCACCGTCACAGGCGAATCGTCCGACTTCGATTCTACCAGCAGCCCGTCAACCTGATAGTGCTTCAGGATGAGTTCGGATGCGGCAGCAGCCATCTGCAGCGCAAAATGAAGTCGTGAAGAGACATCAGTCATATCGATTAGTTCAACGTACTCTGGCCGGGTTTCCAGTTACAGGGACACAGCTTATCGGTCTGCAGCGCATCGAGCACACGCAGAACTTCATCCACGTTACGGCCAACACCCAGATCATGCACTGCCAGCCAGCGCAGGACACCGGTCGGGTCGATCAGGTACACACCACGATAAGCGATGCCCTTCGCAGGGTCGAGCACATCGTAGGCCTTAGACAATTCGTGGCTGGTATCGCCAATCATCAGGTGTTTGATCTGCCCCAGTTCTTTGTGCGAGTCACACCAGCCTTTATGACTGTAGACGCTGTCCGTGCTTCCGGTCAGTACGACGGTCTCGCGGTCCTTAAACTCTCCCAAAGCCTTATCGAAGGCTACAATTTCGGTCGGGCAGACAAACGTAAAGTCGAGAGGATAGAAATACAGGCAGACCCATTTGCCTTTGAAATCTGACAGTTTCAGGTCCTGAAACTGCTGATCGGTGCCGTCTTTTGTACGATCATACGCCTGCAAAGCCAGATCCAGTCCCGGAGCCGGTTGTCCAACACGAACACTCATCGAAAATCCTCATTCAGTTGATGCGGTCAGTGTGACCGAATAGTCTTTTTATCTGAGCCTGGGAAAACACATCCCAAAGCGGTTGCCAGTATAGGCCCCGACTTCCGGGTTGCAAGCTGACCAAAGCCTGTTGTGGCCGGTCTCTCAGGATCGCAGGGAATGTTGGCGTAGAGGCTAAACGCACTAAAATCGCAGATAAAACTCCCGCGTCAGTTTGCGGAAAGCTGCCGTGTAGTCGTGCCGGGTAGCGGTCTCAACTGTGAGGGATTCGTGTACAGGAGTGCCAACCGGGGCGGTCCTGTCAAATTCCAGCAGGAGGCGGGAGGGTGCTTTATCGGGGGTCGACCGAATTTCACAGCAGCGAAGGCAAGACAGCCCTGAACCTTTAGCCAGAAGCATCAACTCCTGACCGGCGGGAGTCGGCAGGATCGTGCAGAATCGTCCGTCAGACGCTAAGAGTCTGTTCACGGCCGCCAGCAAATCGATCCTGTTCAGCCTGTCATCATGCCGAGCGGCGTTGCGACCGGCCGAGGCCGACTTCAGCGATGCACTGAACCACGGCGGGTTTGAGGCGATGAGTGTGTACCGAGTCTCTGATACATAATCCCTGACACAACCGTGAATCGCATGCAGCCGTTCGCCCCATGCAGATTCGCGAAAATTCTCCGCCGCCTGTTCATACGCAGCATCTTCAATTTCGATTGCATCAATCATTGCGTGCGGGAATTGTTGAGCCAGCATCAGGGCGACAAGTCCGGTTCCGGTGCCAATGTCCAGGATGCGAGGCGGTCCAGTCTCGTCACTGCATTCGCGGCTCCAGGCTCCCAGGAGGATTCCGTCCGTCCCGACTTTCATCGCACAGCGATCCTGCCGAACGCTGAATTGTTTGAAATGAAAAGTGTCAGACATCATGTAATGCTTCGTCGAGCCGAACTTTCAGCGGGGCCACGTAAACTGCCAGCCTGCGCCCAACACCACCGACAGCGACGCGAACGTCATGATTTCTCAATCCTCGCGCCTCGTTCCTCACCCCTGTCGCCTGCACCATAACCAACAATCGAACTGCGGTCACGCACACTCAACTCACAGCAGGGGCTACAAACGCCAAACGGCACGCAGGGGAACTGCGTGCCGTTTGCGTGTTGGGGATGCTTTGGCTTTGCAGCCCGTCAGGTGCGTCCATTGTCCCTGACTATCGTGCTTCCGGTGGAAGAGGTACCGGCTGTTCGTCAGTGCTGTTCGTCGGTGTTGTCGTCACTGGCGTTTCGTTTGTGGCGGCTCCGGTTTCAGACTGTGAATCCGACTGCGAGAACCGAGTGACCCGGCGATCAAGAATCACGCGAGCAGCTTCCCGCATTTCGTCATCCGATAGCCGTCGCAGATTTCCGATCTGAGTCAGTGGTTCCACCACCTGAGCAACTCGGCTCAGTGTTGATTCCATCATCGCGATGTCCATCATCGTGCGGCGAACACCTTCAAGGGATTTGACGTGAGCCGCCAGTTCCGTGCGAAAGTCATCCATGATTTCAAGGTTCTGGATGGCTTCGGCAACGTGCTGTGACTGACCGCTCAGCGATGTCCCCATCGCAACCAGCGAATCCAGATTCCTGCGGGACGCATCCAGCTTCAGACTATCGCCGCTCAGCGTATCGTTCATCGCAACCAGCACGCGGGCGTTGTCCTGCGCGACGGTCAGCGTCTCACCGGATGCAACCAATTGATCTTTCAGCGTATTCATTTCTGCCACAGTCGCCTTGGCAGATTCCAGATCGACAGCGGCAACCTTAATGGAATTTGCGAGTCCGACGAATTCGTCAAAACGCGTTGCTGCGATCTTCAGCTCTTCAGACTGTGCGACCATGCGCTGCGTCAGGTCGGCAAGGTTGGTGATTCCTTCGCTGGCCTGTTCGTAATTGTTGGATGCCGCGATGATGCGATTCTGCAGAGCCACAATGCCGTCCACTGAGTTATTGGCGACTTCGGCCTTTTCACTGCCGCGAATAATCGTCGTCAACAGCTCGTCAAGTTCTGTGACCTGCGTGGATGCCTGCAGCGTCTGCTGCTGACCGGCGACCAGTCGATCCTGAACGGCTGACATTCGATCAAGCGCGGCCATAGCGACAGTTGAAGCCTCTGCTTCTCGCTGAATGCTGCTGCGAAGATTCTGAATGTCGGTCAGACTTTTCTGAACTTTCTGCACATGACTGGCCTGTTCCTGAATACTCGTGAGCAGATTGTTGGTCTTCCAGACGGAGTCCCGTCCTGCGACCAGTTTCTTCATGTTGCCTTCGGATTCCTCCAGCCGAGCATGGATGCCGTCGAGCCGCCCTTTTAACGGGCCGACCATCATGAGTTGCATTCCGAAGAATACTACAGCGAGGGACATGACCATGCAGATCCACATGAAACTGCGGAATCCGCTGAATTCAGAGTTTGCATTACGTCGGATTGTTGTTGAACCGTTCAAGGATCTTCCTCCACGAAGTACGCGGCAGGCACACGGTCCCGCCGGATTGTTGATGAATGGGCCCTCGTCGGCACAGGCGATACGAAATGCCTTAAATGCCGAAACTTTGTTTCTTCTCTGATTTGTATCGCCGTCAGAGTCATGTGCAGTTTGCCGAATTCACCTCAAGCGGCAGTTTTTGCCGGCATCGCACCTCAACCGGCATCGAATGCCGCTTTCAAAGCGGTCGCGCCGGTTGTAGCGAGGGAAGAGGAGCAAGGGCCGAGGAGTACCAGCGATTCAAGTAGGTTGGACATTCATGTCCGACAGTTTGGCCAGCACATGTGGATCCTGTCAGCAGAATGGGTCGAGCCCTCAGTAACTGTTCCTCACGCTGGTGCTCTGTCACTGATGGATTGAGGGGTGGCCGGGGTTGGAGGGCGCCAGCCCAATGGCACTCGCTTTAGAAAGTAGCAGGCACTTTCCAAGTGCCGAAGCCCTTGAAAACGGGCGAATTAGCGGACGGCACACGGCGTGTGCCTGCTACTTTTGAGGGAAAGCGAGTGCCATTGGGCGCTAGCCCGAAACCCCGGGGGCTTCCTTCGCTCCGCTCAGTCCAGCCCCGGCCACCCGATCCATCAAAGCAGGAGTGACAGAGCACTAGATCTCATTCAGCATCGCAAGTGCGGAGTTCCATGAGTAGTGCTGCTGCACCCAATGTCTCGCAGCGGCACCGAGATTATGCTGCATCTGTCTGTCGTCGAACACACGACTGAGCGCAGTGATCCATTCGACGGCAGAGTCGGCCCTGAGCAGATGAACTCCAGGCTCCGCCGTCAACCCCTTTAATGGCTCCGGGGAACAGATCACAGGCCGACCACACGCCATTGCCTCCAGGACCTTGTTCTGCACGCCGCGGGCGATTTGCAGCGGCACCACGGCACATGTCGCACGCATCAGCCATGGGCGGACATCCGGGACTGAACCTGTGACTTCAATGCCACCGATTGCCTGCAGGCCCCGAACTTCCGGAGTCGGTGACTTACCCACCACATAGAATCTTGTGTCCGGGTAGCGCTCGCGAATCTGAGGCCATACATGCTGAGCGAACCAGATCGCCGCATCAGCGTTGGGTTTGTAGTTCATCACGCCCACAAACGCGCAGGAATGCGCTTCCGACGCAGTGCCCGGCTGCGGCGAAAAGTATGCGGAGTCAACGCCGTTGCTGACAGCAGCGATGCGATCCGTCGGGCAAAACGCACGGAACAGATCGCGTTCAGCTTCGCTCACCACCAAAAGCCGATCGCAGGCAGCGGCCAGTCGACATTCGACAGTCCGGAGTCGCCGTCCTTCGGTGCGATACACCAGTGACATCGGAAAGCTCGCGGCCCTGGAATAATCCAGCCACTTCTGACTATCCACATCGATCAGGTCGACCCAGCGCTTCGTGTCGGCATTGATGCACGGAGGAAACAGGTAGCGTGCAACTCCCGACGACGATGCCAGAACAGCATCATACGTTGTCCGCCTGCTCCACGCACGAAGCACGGATGTCAAAGCGGGCGATTCAAACAGGCCCTCAGTCATGGTCCGGCCACGCAGCATCGAGAACGCACCATGCACGTAGCGCCCGCCACCGGAATGTGGAACTACGGCCAGTTGATTCGTGACTTTGCGGAGTTCCTGTAACGTGTCATCGGAAGCTGGCTCATCGGCAAGACACGCCAGATCAACCGACGCACGACCGGCGAGAAACTTCAGCACGTTCCACGTTCGGATTCGATCGCCTCGATCCGGCGGATAGGGAACGCGATGTGTCACATACAGAATTCGCGAGGTCATGGCTCAGACGTTCTCGTTCAGGAAGTAGCGGCCGCGTGCCGACTGCGGGTTGTGCCCGCCGCCAGGGTTGTTGCGGGGGTCAGGCTCTGATTCAGTACTGCCGTCATCGTGGTAAGTCGAAACTGGCTCAACATTCGCGTGAGTTTCGGGGCAGTCGTCGACAGATTCTGGTAATGCCGGAATCGCGATTTTAACGAAGCGGAGATACGCGGCTGATCGACGTCCACTTCCCACGGATGCAGATACACGTTGAGCGGTCTGCCTGCGGAGCGAATCTGTCCCAGCAGTCTCGCCGTCAAATGCCACGGAAACAATCGCAAGTATCCACCGCCGCCAACAGGCACTGTCATGCCCGCGACCGTGGCCGTCATTCCGGGAAACTCACGAATCGGACCGCTCGACGTTTGAATAACGTGCGGACTCTTCGGCGACCCGGGAATTCCATAACAATCATGCCGCGTTGGATAAATGCTGGAATCCGTCTTGAAACCTTCTTCGACCAGAATATCCAGAGCCCAAAGTGACCGCGATGTGACGGAGAAACTCGGCGCGCGAAACAGGCGAACGGGTTCGCCCAGAATATTCTGAAGCACATCGCGGGACTGAATCAGATCGGCACGAAAACGTGCCGGTCCAAGATCGTAGACCAGCTGATGCCAGTGACTGTGACAGCCGATCTCATGACCAGCAGCACGAATTTCACTCACCAGTTGCGGATAGCGTTCAGCCACCCAGCCGAGGACGAAGAACGTGCCGAGCGTGGATTGCTTCGCGGCAATTTCCAGAATCTGTCGGGTGCTGTTTTCAACACGGCAGTCGTATTGATCCCAGTCGTCCGGCTTAATCACGGATGCGAAGGCTGAGACGTGAAAGTAATCTTCCACATCGACCGTGAATGTTCCATCGACAGGTTGCGGAGAGTTAGACATGTGATACCTTGCGGCTCCGGTCGGTACGTAGCCGGATTCGTAAGAATTCGGTACCTGGTGACTCAATCAGCCCGACGTCTCACGACTTCGGCTACAACGTGTCGCCTACGTATTCGTCATCGGCACGACTTCCTGCTGATAGCCGTACGTCTGGCGCTGGAAGTCGGAATCCGCACCGACCATGATCGCGCCC
>JANOUN010000627.1:0-5389 GCA_031416875.1 Planctomycetota bacterium
GGGGATGTCAATCCCCTGATTCACCACCCAGACAATTCCTGCCAAAACGCAAAACAAAACCAAATCACGAAACGCAAAATCGCAATCAGGGGACTCACGTCCCCCGCTCGCCAATCGCTGCCCCACTTCCATGTACCGTCAAAACTCTCCAACCACTTCACCGCCCTGAATCGTCGCCAAATGTCGGTAAATCCCCAGATCGATGTTCTGTGAAATAAACTTCACGCTGCCGTCGGCAAGGGCAAAACTTGCACCGCCCGTATGACGACTCATAAAACCATAATTGTTTGGCCAATCTGTAATGTTGTCTTCGTAACTGATCCCGTCAGGTTTGTAATTCAGCGGAATGGCACACGTTCCGGTCGAGGCATTAAACGAAAACCACCACGCCCATTTTGTCCAGCCGGCAACTGTTTCACCCACAGCAAACGTATTTGATGTTCCGTCTGTGATGTCGCGAAACCGAGTCACGACCGGCTGCACATACCCAGGACAAATGACACCGTTGCCTTCGTTGAGACCATCCAGACTATTTGCAAACCTGCCCGACGCTTCGGAATGCACAAAGTTTCCAACACCCCAGTTGCTTCCGCCAACGGCCTTGTAATTTGTCACACCCAGCACCCAGTCATCCGGCACGTCAGCGCGAAGATTCATACGCCCATCATGAGTATCTGACGGGCAGCGAAACAGGGGCACGGCACGATCTGCAATGAGCCTGCTGGCGGCAATGCTGGCTGCTGGATCGATCAACTCCGACAACACATTCTGCTCGATCTGCGGCAGAATCCCCTGCAGCCAGCTACGAGTCCGCGAAAGTGGTCCCACGTCGTGCGTGAAACTCGTATTAATGGGAAACATCTGATGCACATCGTGGTAATTGTGCATGGCCAAAGCGATCTGCTTCAGATTCGCCCGACACTGAATCCGCCTCGCCGCCTCTCGCGCCTGCTGCACCGCCGGCAACAACAACGCGATCAGAATCGCCACGATGGCAATCACCACGAGCAACTCAACGAGCGTAAAGGCACGCCTCGCATGAGTCTGAATCATTCCCGACATCACGTCGCCCCCCCGAATCGTCAATGGCGAGCGGCAGGGTGTCAGCCCTCCGAATGAGTTTATTCCTCACAGGGCCGCCGCTCTGCCCGCATCCTGAACCCTTGCACCCCACCGTGAAAATCCCTCACCGCATATCGAAAGAACAACCGCCCAATCCCCGACAGCACCGGATTGCCAACATACCGATGATGCCACGGCATCGCCCCCGGCTCGATCCCAGCCAAAAACCGATTCCCCATCACCAGGTCATAACCCTCGCGAAGTTTTTCAACAAGCAGCCGAGCGTCCGCGAGGTTATAACTCCCGTCCCCATCCCCCATCCCCCATCCCCCATCACAATAAACTCACTTCTCGCCGCCGCAATGCCGCTCTGCACCGCTGCTCCGTATCCCCTCTGAGCCACGTCAACAACACGAGCCACTGATTGCCGGGCAATCTCCAGCGAGCCATCCGTACTTCCATTGTCGGCGATCAAAACTTCGCCGCAGATCTCCGCCTCTCTCAACGCTGCATGAGAATCAGAGATGCATGTCTCAAGAGTTTCTGCTTCATTGAGACAAGCCATGACGATCGTAATGTCGCGTCCCAGCAGATCCGTATTCTTCCGAAAATCGCGTTCCCGAATTGTTGGATGGAGATCGGCATGCAAATAGGGCACTGTTCCAATATGCGAAATGCAAAACTATTCCTGGGTCTTACACAAATCTCACAACACTCATTCGCATTATCATCCGGGGCCACTTTGGAGAGTAGCTGTCCATTTCCCCGCAGATGTCCTTAATGCGCATGAGGATCAGGCAGGTTTTAAGATCGGAATCAGCTGGTTGAGCCGGGAATCGGCGGGTGGGTCGAGACCGCAATTTCTCACAAGTCGTGAGAACAGGCTCTCGCCAGTGTCCACCAAGTTTGCATTGATTGAGCTTAACTCGAAAACCTCCTCTCTGCCGATGTTCGTTGATTGTGATTCCTCACGAAACACAGCAAAACGCCAGCGGTTTTCGCTTTCGACAACTTTCCCACGTTCAGACTACGCTTTTGGATTAGGACTAGGCGCTACGTTAATCATGAAATGAGGGATACCGAGACCCGTGCGAGTCCGGACCAGCAGTCTCACGGCTTCGGCAACATCCATCAATACGCGATTGACGACGCACTAGAAACCGACAAAATTAAGATTC
The DNA here is from genome assembly GCA_031416875.1 of Planctomycetota bacterium. GTDB lineage: Bacteria > Planctomycetota > Planctomycetia > Planctomycetales > Planctomycetaceae > SXXK01. Next base: position 2,241 of record JANOUN010000627.1, read on the forward strand.
AATGTAGCGGTACTGCCATCCGAACTTGTAAAAATAAGTTGCCGGTCACTCGGGCCTTTAGACAAATCCACATGAAGCCGACAAAGCCACTTCCCTAGATTCAAGGGAGTTATTTCTGCTTGAATCCCATCAGCATGCCCTTCCAAATTTACCGTCTGATGGGGAGCCCCCGAAATCAAAACGCTTCGCTCCAACACACCTTCTTTTTGGCTACGCCGGAAAACAAGAGTATCAGGGGCTACCTGTAGTAACTCTGACTCAGAAGTGTGGAGGACGGGAACTGACAACGCTCTTAATGAAGCATCAGTAGGAAAAATGTAAATAGTATCCTTCAGCGGCAATTCTCTACTTTTTCGCATTTTTATCACTCCGGTGATCACGAAAGCGGGCTGGAAGCCGTCCTGAGCCCGGGAAAACACGTCACCATCCGTGATCCGCCGCCACTCAGTTCTTATGGCCGCGGCATTCGTCGAAGTTACCCTCGAAATCTCTAAGTCGGGAACTGACTTGTTGACCGATACCACAAGTTGAAAATCGGTATCTTCTTTCACTTCTGCCTTAATCTCGCCCGTACTCAAATACCAAGGTGGCGAGACATCGACTTGCAACAGATGTCGCACGTTGCGCGTCTTGCGTTCCGAATCAAGAATGTACGACAAGTCTAGAGCATACGTTTGAAACCCGCGCCGTCCAGTTGTATCGACTGTGATGGAAAACAACCGCTGCTCTCCGTCGTTGAGTATTACTGGAAACTCTGCGAGTTCGCCGCCCTCACTTGAAAGCTTCATGCAGCCACACGACGTGTTCGCGCCAATCAACTGAATTGCCTCCGATGACACATTCTCGAGCCTGAATTCACACTTGTGTGGACGACCTTCGATGACGGAATGTACGCGATCACTGATCATTGGTTGAATCATCAATGAATCACGGTCAGTACCGATATGGACCGCATACGGAATCGTGAACCCAACAAGGCAGACCACCACCGCAGAAAGAAAGAAGCGTAAACTCATTGCAACACCAATCGTGTAGTCAGTTCCGCAACTTCAGAATGATGACTGGCCAAATCCGCGACGGGTTCGCCGCCGCACGAGAAACACGAGCAATGCAATCGCCAGAACGTTCACTGCGAAAAGGATACTCCAAAACCGAGTACTTCGTGATCGATCCTGTGTCTTGCGACTACTCAGGTACTGCCCCTGATATTCGCTTGGATCTGAAAGTTCGATTGCCGGCTGGCCATCAGAGCCCCATAAATACCACTTGGCATCCGCAGGGTTAGCAGAGCGAGTGTCTGCCACGTAGAGATTCTCTGGAAATTCAAGGCTGAACAGACTCTCTTCCACAGGCGAATTAAGCGACTCGACTTCCAAAGTAAATCTGCCCACTAATGCTGGGGTCTCTCCGTTAACTGCAATACTCTCCAAGCAGACCACCGGCAGGAAAACCCCTTCTGCAAATCTTTTAAAATCTACCGCTTTTATACTCGATACCATCTCCCCGTTATCCAGTTTGAACCGCTTCTCTGCCTGGACGACGCGAAAACCCTTTGACGGATCGATCCAAACATCAATTCGCTCGGGTTCAAGATCCGTGAGTTTTTCCTCCAGATCAAAACGAAGGTGCCACCCGATTCCATTTTCAAACCCAATCAGGGCTGGCGTCTTCATGCGTCTTGACAATTCCCTCAAGGAATTGAACTGTGCGTCGTTTGACAAACTGAAACCGAGCAAGCAATATCGCGACGGATCGAGCATTGTCAAATTGGCCGATGAACCAATCGTACCTGCAACCCCGTTCTGATCTCCAGGGTCAATTCTCACAGACCCATCTGGCTCGTAGTTATACAGATACCTACAGTCATTGTCCCCAACTAGAATATCGTCTCGGCGAAGGCGGGGAAACGCCTGAGAAACTCTGGTCTGCAGATGTTGGACGGTGATTCGTCTCCGACTGCCAGTCCAAATCCAGCGAAAGGCAAAGCTGTCCCGCAACTGACCACTAGACTTGTGAAGACCTTGCACCTGCAGTTCGAGGATACCACTGTGAATTGCGCGCAGCGAATTGTCGTGAAGGTCGATCAATTCTTCTGCCGTGGGCTCGTCCAGCGCATAGAGTAACCGATTCTGGGCAACCAACATTACCGCCACGAAGCTGAACACAACCGTGCCAAACTTAAGCTTCACACCTGTCCCTCCCGCAGTGAAACATAATACGGATCGCGCACTAATAGATTGCCGCACACGGCAACGCTGCAATTGCTTTAAATATCAAGCACGAAAATGGCGTGCATCCCAACTTCGTGTTCACAGGCGGCACGAAATGCCTCACTCGGCAATTCAACCACAAATACAAATACTCTACTGCCGTTCGCCCGATGCGATCATCGGTCGCCAACTAGAAACGACCGATGAACAGCATCGCGGACGTCAGAGGTCGGTTCCGTTTCCAAACACATCACGGCGATTTGCTGTCTACTGTTCGGCGAGGATTCCAACAAGAAAACGCCCCCTGAACGCTGCTGTACCGGAAACTCTACACACAGATAGACCGAATGGTCATCAACCACCCACCCGCGACCAATCCTTCCAGAGCGATACGCTGCCAGACTTAGCAACCTGTGAGCGTGACTGAACAAACAACGGCTGACGTCCCGAAGCAGGTGCCACTGCAATCGAAAGTGCCAGAACAACCGTAGAAGTAGAACGATGCTGGCCGGCATGTTCCCTGAACAGTCGCCGATGCCGTAGCATCACATCTCCCCGGCGATGTCGCCGTTCCGCAAGCGGACGAGCTGCCGCTTTTTCCCGTGCAAGTCCATGTTACACCGTCAGCCACGTTTTTCGAACACCATTCCGTAATCCCTGCCACAGCAACGCCCGCAGAACACGACACTGCAAACAGAATCACTAAGCGTCTAATTACTGATACCTTCATGCTGTACTCCTTCTTTTTTGGACGAATTGCAAAAAAAAGAAAACCGGACATTTCAAACGCCGCACTCTCTACTCAAACTCGATTAATTGCTGTAGTGTGTAGTGTGTAGTGTGTAGTGTGTAGTGTGTAGTGTGTAGTGTGTAGTGTGTAGTGTGTAGTGGGTAGTGTGTAGTGTGTAGTGTGTAGTGTGTAGTGTGTAGTGTGTAGTG
>JANOUN010000628.1:0-2052 GCA_031416875.1 Planctomycetota bacterium
GCGCGCTGACACTCAGCCGGAAAAAGAAGTATGAATCTATCTCGCTGCGTTCTGAAAAGCCAGCGGAACTGTGGCTGGAACGGATGCTTGACGAACCTGTCAAAGGCTTGAGTTTCCCCGGCGATAATCCGCTCACCGATATTCTGGAACAGATCGGTGTTCACTTTACGACGACGTACGGTGCCGCTGGTGGTGGAGCCGGTGCGGATTATCGCATGACGATTCTGCCGGACGTCGGCGCGCTGGACGCTGACTCGATCACTCTGCAGGACGTCATTATCAAGGATATTGAGCTGGATGGTATTACTCTGCGAAACGCTCTCGCAATCATTCTCAGCCAGACGGATCCTGAATTGACGTATATGATTCGCAACGAAGTGATGTTCATCACGACTAAAGCATTCGCGGAAGCCGATGAAAACCTGGGGACTCGCGTGTATCAGGTCGGCGACCTTGTCATTCCACCGGTTCAGCTTGGTGGAGGCGGTCAGGGTCAAGGCGGTCAGGGTATCGGCGGCGGGGGGGGACAGCAGGGTGGCGGCGGACAACAAGGTGGTGGACAGCAAGGTGGTGGCGGATTTGGCGGTGGTGGCGGTGGCGGATTCAGTCTGCCTCCGGAAACGCTCCAGAATCCTTCGGCCGTGTCCAAAGGCGGGATTTCTAATCAATCGCTGAACAACGTCAAAAAAAAACCAGCAACAAAATAGAACCAGCGACTTCGTCCGCTGATTTGACTCAGATTTCATCGGGTGTGCAGGTCGCCGCAACAGCGATTTGCACGCCCGTTCTGTTTGATACACGTTTGGCTCCCGCGCCAAAAGCATCAGCGGAACGTGAACGCTCACCGGATCAGAAATCCGTGCGGCATCGCGCTTACGCCGATGGTGTGACGGCTAATCTCTGCACTCTGACGGTCGCTGGTCCGCAGGATGAAAAAAAAACAAAGCCCGGCCTGAAACCAGTTGAGCAATCGCTGAGTGCTGCAAAAATTGTCGATACCGCGATTGCCGATCCGCGACCGGCGGCGAAAGTCTGGGATGAAATCCTGACAACGCAGCCTGTGACTTCCGTTGTACTGGCCGACGCCGTCACAATCCTGCATGAGCGCCAGAAGTACGACGTCGCTGTCGAAGCAATTCAAAGTGCCATCCGCAATGATCTGGCCGCAGCGTGGATGTACGATGTGCTGGCCCTGGAAATGAAACTGGCGAAACGTTCGGCTCAGGACATCGCCCGCGTAGTGGAATCGCGCATTGATTTCGCTAACGCCGATATACCTCAGCTACTGATCGCTGTCGCACTCTTGTCGCGGTTCGAAGCATGGGACGAAGCCATGCGCATCTGCCGCGAAGCCACCGAACTCAATCCAGACTTATCGCATTCCTGGTTACTTGCCCGCAGCGTGGCAGATAAATCCAGGAACCCGGAACACCGCGTATGGGCTCGCTGTGGAATTCTGCAGCATGTCTGGACAGACGATTCCGCAGCGCAGCACGAAGAAGCGAAGAAAGTCATCACAGAGATTGCATCACAGCTGGACAAGGCGGGAGATTCGCCGCAGGCAGAACGAATCCGTTCTCAGCTCCGCGATGCATCCGCCATCGACCTGATGCTGGTATTGCGATGGGTGGGTTCGGCCGATCTTGATCTGCTCGTGACTGAACCGAGCGGTGAACAGTGCAGTTTCAGGAATCGATCCACTCCGGGCGGTGGCCGATTCACGCATGACGATCCAGGATCAGCAAAGGACGGAAATGCCAAACGCAACGAACAGTACGTGCATCGCGTTGCGGAAAGCGGCGAGTACAAAGCCACCATCCGCTTTGTTGTTGGCAAAGTGGCTGGAACCCCTGTCCTCGAAATAATTCAGCATGCTGGCACACCGGAAGAATTCAAAACCACACAAACCGTCAAGCTCACCCGGGAAGGCGTTGAGATTCCGATCGTAATTAAACGTGTCCCCTAGCTGCCGGTTTTTGCAGGCGAATTACCCGCGGCTAGCGGGGTGTTGATTGAATACCAACCCGAAGCGCCAGCGAGGCAGAAACAGCT
>JANOUN010000629.1:0-1651 GCA_031416875.1 Planctomycetota bacterium
ATGACGGCTGATCTCTTTCTGCAGACGGAAGAGGCAACACTCGCTGCTCAGGAGCTGAAACAGCTGGTCGTGGTGGATCGTACCAAAGCATTTTATCGCATCGAACCGCATGTTACGCAGTACTGGAAACACTCGGCTGCCGGTAAAGCGGAACTCGCGGCTGCGTCATTCTCTCTGGCGCTTGCGGAGCAAAACAGCATACCAAAAACAGGACGTGCCGGAACCCTGGCTGCTCTTTCACTCGCGTCGGTACTGGTCAGCGAAGGCAAAGTTTCCGAAGCGCGAGCGCTGGTTGCAACGCGTCAGCTGGACACGACCATCACTGCGAATCGTGACATACTCGCCAGTGCTGCCTGGTTCTGGATTGCCGATCACAGTCGTAAAGACGTACTTCCGGTGCCGTCCGTGACGGATGTTCTGGTCTGGTCAGATCCACTGCAGACGGCCGTGGCGTGCGATCTGGCGCTGCATCAGCGCTGGGCGGAAGCTGTCGCCTGGAGCATCTCCAGCGAAAACTCGGGCGTCGTTTCGGAATCGCTCACCGAGGTGGCCACGATTGCCGGTGCCGCCAAGGCTCCCCCGGCAATCTTCGAACAAATTGCGAAAGCGATCCCTGCGGTCAATCCGGTTGTCGCTGTGCAAGTCCACGCCGCTGTGGCAGCTGCGTCAAAGAATTTGGCACAACTGGAGGCAGCGATTTCCGCCATGGCAGCATTTCCGGCACCGGAGCCCATGACGATGCCGACCACGCAGCAGATTGCCGACAACTACGGTTCCGAACGCAGGAATGAACTGATGCGGGCAACGGCCGTGGCAGAAGTTGTTCGCGCCGCCCTGATTTGTGGTGATGCCGAAAAAGCCGGGTCATTGCTCGTTCGGCTGCGGGCTGAACTCAATGTCGCGGCGCCGCCCACCCGCGAGATTCGCGTCCTGACGCTGGAAGTGTCTCGCAACGAATCGGCTGCCCGTCAGAGAATCGCCAACGATCTCAAGACCAGCAATTCCACTGTGATCGACAAAGCCTTTAAGGAGTATCGCCGACACCTGGTCAGTGACGGAAACCAGTCGGGACTGTTTGTGATTGCCGAAGACCGTCGTTTGCGTGCGATTCAACTGTTGTCCCGCATCATCCTCGCCGACGGTGCGAATATAGTACAGGCGGCGCTGGTTGATCAGGCGAGTGGCTGGGCCGATGAAATCATGCTCGATGATCTGACCGGTCTGCTGGCCGTGGCTGCGTTGCAGTCAAAGCAGACACTCCCGGAAGTGATGCAGCCAGATCCCGGGTTAAAGATGGACCGCATCGAAGCAGGATATGCGGCATTAGTGGCAAAAACTGCCCCGGTGCTGGCGGCGGCGTGGGTCAATCGGGACAAGCAGCTTGCAGAAGCTCTCAAAGCCCTTGAAAACGGCTGCGGTCCGGAGCTGCCGGGAATGCGCCAGGCATATGTGAATGAACTGGTTTCCAGCATGGCCCGCGCGACGACAGATCCCGCATATGCGCTCAGCGCAATCGGAGCCCTTCAAAACAGCGATTGGCGCGAGGAAGCCTATTTAATTGCCGGTCGCAATTTCGGAAAACGAAACATGGAAGGAGCCGTCAAAAAATGGATCGCCAGTCAGCGACTGCCGGCACTTGAACAGATCACCC
>JANOUN010000630.1:0-3702 GCA_031416875.1 Planctomycetota bacterium
CGTGAGTCGCGCTGCGCTGCCGTCGAGCATGTCGAAGAGCATGGCGAGGAAGATTAACTGTGCTGCTGTGATCAGTTCGATGCCTTTGAAGTGATCCGGGCCCACTTTGGCGGCGATGGAGATCGCTCCGAACCCACACGCGGCATTGCACAGCGTCAGCAGTGTCGGCAACACCGCAAAGACTTTTCGGTGGCGAATCCTGCGCGGCGAGACAGTTGGAACTTTGTCAGCGTCAGACATCAAGTATTGCCCTTCTTACAGGAGTGTTCGCTCGGTTGTCTGTAAGCCGCCAACACGCTGGTTCCAGCCTTGACGTTATCCCCAGGCCGCACACGAATTTCAAGGCCTTCCTCGACAGGAAGGACAAGTTCCGTCCGCGAACCCAGTTTAATCATGCCAAACTGTTCGCCACGTCCCAATTCGTCGCCCGGTTTGAGCCAGCACACGATGCGTCGGGCAATCGCCCCTGTAATCTGGCGCACAATCATTCCGCGAAATGGTGCTTGGTTTTCTTCCAGCATAATGGCCAGTTGCTCGTTTTCCTGTGCCGACTCCGGACGCAGGGCATTCAGGTATTTCCCGGGGCGATAGCGTAAACCGACGACTCGACCCGCGACCGGCGCGCGATTGATGTGGACATTGAAGATTGACAGGAAGATGCCGATTTTCTTAGCTGGCCCTCCAATGTAGTCGTCGAATGCAATCTCTTCGATCTCGACGATTTTTCCGTCCGCCGGAGACACCACCAGCCCCGGATCAGGCGGGCTGATGCGTCGCGGATTGCGGAAGAACCACGCGATCAGTCCACAGATAACGGCACATGTCACGGCCAGCAGGATCGCGATCACTTTGAGGGCTCCTGTGGATTGATTGGCCCACCACGCAAGCCCGAGCGTTGCGGCCGTGGTACTGCCACACATCAGGAAAAGCTCTGCCAGTCCGACGCGTGCAAACGGCAGTCGGTCTCGCCAGGCAAACGGATCATCTTTCAGATCCCAGTACCAGCCGCCCTGATTACGATAGAACTTCAGGTCGCGTGGATCGAGCACCTCATGCGGACAAGGATTGAAATCGCCTTTGCGACTCGCGGCCATGCGGGCGACATAGCCGCGACGAAACGTCTTCAACCAGCGCCTTCGCACACCTCCCCAGGCTTGCTCCAGATGGATGACAACACCGCCTCCCGGCTGAATATCTTTCAGCCGCGAATCCATCGGCCACAATTCACGCGGAGAGGTGCGCACAACGGCAGGACGCGAATTAACGATGGACGATGACAGTGAACTGGGTTCAGACATGGGGCGGTTCGGTTATCATCAACTTGCAGGACAGCATGTGCAGTGAGCGGAATGGCCAGTTTGACGTGTTTTTCGCCAGGCGGTCTGTTGAATTATTCTGCATTTCACGTGGGTTAGGCTTCCAGCCTGACATTGAGCGAAGAAAACCTCACGTTTTTCCCAGAGCACTGACAAGCTGGAAGCTTATCCCACTTTAAATCAACAACCCGGGCGCGGTACGCCTGGGTCACTTCAGAACATGACCCGCTGTCGCTCCCGCCATAGCAACGGGCGGAGATTCCTCTTTGATCTCTTTCGGCTTATTGATCATGACCAGCACCATTCCTGCCGTGGCGATGAAGAGTCCGATGTAGAATGACGGAGTGAGCGATTCGAATCTCTTGCCGTGCGCAAAAATCGTCACAGACACGATCGTATTGATGATTGGGGCGCCTGCAAATACCAGCGGTGCCACAATGAAGGCTGCGGTCGGACCGGCCTCTTTTACGGCAAAGATGACGCACAGCGCCCCGGCGGCACCGGCAATCCCGGCGAGGATGCCAAAGGTGATGCTCGGCGCGGCCCAGTTGAGTTTCGCCGGATCCTTTGCCGTCGGATCGCCTTTGTAGAAGATGAAAAAGCTGGGAATGAGTACCGCGACCAGAAAATAGGCAATCCCCACCATCAGAAACGCTCGCAGATTACTGCCAAACTTCGTCGTCGCATCGTGGACGAGCGGAACATAAACGCCCCACGAAAGAGCAGCTCCGGCAACAAAGGCGAGTACTGTCCACTTGATATTCATAATTTCAGCTTTCGGTACGGCACAAAAAACAGCCTGGGCTTGCGACCACGGCCTAAACGAAATCAATGACTCTGCAGATGAAATCAACAAACCGCGAGCCCTGCATTGTAGAAGTCGAGCCCGGTTTGGAAATCGAACGACAGCGGCGATCGTCAATTCCGAGACTTGCAGAACCACCGAATCGCCGTTTCTGATTGCTGTGACGGGTGTGCGACACTAAACTGAAGTCAACAAGTTCTCGCGCCAACCGGTTTCTGGTGGGTCGGCGGGGCAGAGACGCATTCCCGCATTGAGGCAGATTGATGGTTTCCCGGCGTTTTATGCTGAATCCTTCCCGTACGGCCAAACAAGGGGCTCTTATCAATTCGGGAAAGGATACGGCTGAATATCAGGCAGTTGTGAACACTTTGACGATGGACGCAGCCGATATGAAAGAAATGGGACTCGAATCCGGCGATTCGGTCATCGTCCGCACAGAATTCGGCGAAGCCATATTTCAATGCGAACCTGGAAAATGCCCGACTGGACTCTTGTTCGTACCCTACGGCCCGCCAACCTGTAAACTCATGGGAGGCAGCACCGACGGAACCGGAATGCCAACTTCAAAAGGCTGGGACGTTGATGTTGAACCCGTGCCGAAATGATAGCAGATTTCAAACGACTGATCAGGAGTGGTGTGGCGTAACACAACGGTCGGCCAGTTATTGACCATGCGCAACTTGTAGGGTGTGACAAGCAACGCGCAGGCACACCGAATTACAGACTACAAATTCACAAACTGGCCAGCCGTGGGCGTAACGCCCATCGATCCAATAACCAAACACGGCTCGCCTGAGAGCCTGTACTCAAAACCAGGAGGACGCATCAATGACTGACGATACAAATACTTCGGCAGATTTCGTCTCAAACGAATCACCGCACTTTTCAGCGGAACAGCCGCAGCAGGAATTTGCCGCCTGGGAAGAAATCGACAAAGGCCGTTTCATGCCGCGTCGTGTGCGAGGCAGTAATCCCGGCCGGGCGCTGGGTTGAACATTTCTCGTTCCTTCGTCCGGTTCGGACGAATCCGCTACAAAGCCGAAGTGCAGTCACGATTGATTATTCCGCCGTTCAACGAAACATCAACAGCGTCCGGGGACAAAAAAAATGAGTCTCAACGTCATCAATAATGCCACATGTACGTTCTGCGGCTGCGTCTGCGACGACATTCAACTTCATTTCGACGAGACGCGAATTCACGAAGCCAAAAAAGCCTGCGTCCTCGGCAAGGCATGGTTTCTGAATCATACAGCCGACCACGACTATCCGGACGCCCTGATCGATGGACGCGAAGCCACGGTCGATGAAGCCATTGAAGTTGCAGCCACCTATCTGCATGATGCCCACATGCCGCTGATCTACGGACTGAGCAACACTACGTGCGAAGCTCAGCGAGAAGCCGTCTCACTGGCCGACCGACTGGGAGCGCTGCTCGACAGCCACACATCGCTTTGACACGGTCCCACAGAAATCGCTGCCCAGTTGGGTGGTAAAGTGACGTGTACTCTTGGCGAAGTAAAGAACCGAGCTGACTTCATTGTGTACTGGGGCGGGAATCCTGCCGAATGCCATCCAAGGCAT
>JANOUN010000631.1:0-1752 GCA_031416875.1 Planctomycetota bacterium
ACCGTGGCTGCGACCAGCAGAGCGACTATAAGGCTGCGAAACTGCGCAAAGAGGATGGACCAGGCCGAACGCTGTTGCGCCTGGGACAGAGTATTCTGGCCATATTGCGCAAGTCTCCGGGATGCCTCGGCCGGAGTCAGACCTTGCACAGGGTCAGCCTGCAGCCGCTCAAATGCGATATCAATCGACAGTGTGTGCCACGCGGACGAATTTGCCTGTGGACTGTGTTCATTACGAGTTGGCGTGGTCACGAATTGTTTCTTTGCCGCAGAAGCCGTTAGCACATGAAAGTCTCACTTCAATCGAGTCAAAAGGTTCATAAACGGATAAAGTGCGCGGCGGAAAATGACGTCCTGCAGGAAGACATCAGTCATCCGCAGAAAGGGTCGAACTAAGGTCATCATGAGTCGGGCGATGCTGTGAAACGACTTTCTCTACCGTGACGTCCTCTTGATGACTCTGAAAGTTGAGATCAGGATTCGTAACATACTGAATCAATGGCCTGCAAACGCGACAGCCGGAATCGGTTCGACAGGAGCGGGTGGCGTCGCGATGGAAACGTCTCGGTTGAGTAACGGTAAGCGTGACATCAGAAGCTGCGTCGTTTCTGCCAGCGATGTCGTGACAAAGGTAGCGCCCGCGAGTTCCAGTTGCTCACGTTCTAACTTGACATTCCGCTTTTGGCCCCAGCGACCAACCACGATCTGCAGCTGGGGCGAACTCTCGCGGAGTCGCTTGCACATGTAGCGCGCGTGTGCAAGGCCGCGTGGCGGGAGCGCGGCGATGCACAAAATGGCTGGCGGATCCAACGCGATGCGCGCCACCAGTTCAGAGGTGAGTGTTTCAACAGCCGTCTGTTCGATATCCCACTGGACTGAACAGAGCGACTGGCGCAGCATTGTCAATGCCACAGAATCTGATGCGTCTGATGCAGGGCAAACAAGTATCTGAACACGCTTCATCTCGGCAGCTGCAGAGGCGTCCGCTTCGGCCAACGCCAACTGCAACTCATTTTCTTTCCGTTGCGCTAACGCCTGGAAAAACACGGCGGTGTGGCCCAGTAAGGCCTCAACTCCGTCGAGCACCAGCTTGTGATCCTCTTCTGACAGCTGGTTCCGCAGGAAGTCACGCTTGGCATAACTCAGCGTCGGTATCAGCATTTCATCAAACACCTCCTCGGCCGATGCCTCTTTCAGTCGCAGCAGAATGAGTCTGGTGGCTTCCTGCTCATCACGCAGCATGAATCGCTGATAGATTCCCATATCAGAACGCAGTGCCGGCTCGCTGCCCAGCAGCAGATTCAAAAAAGCGAGTTGCGGGATGTTTTTGCCAATCACCATGAGGCAGACGGCAATCGGGGCCGACAGAACCAGTCCGATTGGCCCCCACAGATAACCCCAAAACGCCGCTGAAATGATAAGTGCAGTCGAGGAAACGCCGGTGCTGCGGCCAAAAACTAATGGCTCAAGAATGTTGTTACCGACCAGCTCCAGCACGAGGACAAATCCAAACACGGCAAACGGTTGCAGCCAACCCTCAGACGTCGCCAGCGCGATGCCAATCGGACCGATGGCCCCAATCCACGGGCCAATGTATGGGATGAACCGGAGTGATCCGGCGAGGAACCCCCACAGGAAGGCATATGGCACTTGCAAAGCGAACAGGCCCAGACCCAGCATGATACCGAAGCCACCATTCAGAAGGGCCACCATCAGGAGATAGCGACTGATGCGTTCCGTCACGTCCTCGAGG